>CAYVDZ010000261.1:2316-2837 GCA_964450575.1 uncultured Opitutus sp. | reverse complement strand
TCGTGGTGGCGTTCACGCTTCCCGGTTTGATTCGGGCAGGCCAGCGGGCGAGAAACGGCAGGCGATGCCCGCCTTCCCAGGCATCGCCTTTCATCCCGCGCAGGGATCCGGTTGAAGAATGGCCGAGCCGCTTGGTGTCCTCGGGGTACCAGACCGGGCCGTTGTCACTGGTGAAAAACACGAGGGTGTTTTCCTTCGCTCCCGCCCGCTCGACGGCAGCGAGAATTTGTCCAACGGAGTCATCCACCTGCGCGACAAAATCACCATACATACTCGCCTCGCTGGTGCCCGCGAATTTTTCCGTCGGTAGCCATGGCGTGTGCGGTGCCGTGAACGCCACGTAGAGGAGGAAGGGCTGTGAGGTGTTCGTCCCGCCGGACGGACGCTGCGCCAACCAGTTCACCGCTTCCTGGGTGAAGCGAGGCATGACGGCTTCGAGCTTCAGATCGGGGGAAATCGGTCCCTCCCGCCAGAAAGCGCCCTGGATCGGGCTCCAGCCGGGGGAACTGTTGGCCTCGATT
>CAYVDZ010000261.1:0-2306 GCA_964450575.1 uncultured Opitutus sp. | reverse complement strand
GAGGAATGTCGGTCGACGCGTGGATGCCGAAGAACGAATCGAAGCCGCGATCGACGGGACCGCCGCGCAATGGCTGGGCATAGTTGAAGGCGATGCCGTTCTCGAAACCAAGATGCCATTTCCCGACCATGCCGGTGGCGTAACCGCGGCTTTTGACTAGAGATGCTATAGTGAGGCGGCCGTCTTCGATCACCGTTCCCTGCCGCCAGTCCCTGTCATTGCGAAACGGATACCGCCCGGTCATGAGCGCGTACCGCGAGGGCACGCAGACGCCCGCGGCGGCATGTGCATCCGTGAAACGCATGCCCTCGGCGGCGAGGCGGTCGAGGTGCGGCGTTTTGACCTTGGTGGCGCCGTAGCTGCCAAGATCCCCGTAGCCGAGATCGTCGGCGAGGATGATGACAATGTTCGGGCGGTTGGCCGCGGGGGCTGCCGGGGTGGCAGCGCCAGCGTTAAGCGTTCCCAGCAGGACTATGACGCCGGCGAGCAGAGCCCCGACTACGCTGCATTTAAAGGACGTCTGGCGGTTAGACGAAGAAAGGGAGAGGGAGTGGAGTGCGATCACAAATGAAATGGGAGGGGTTGGTTGACGTTCAGCGAGGAGGATGGCTGCGGATTATAATTTCATCGCGAGGCCTGATGGAGGATTACGTGATAGGGCTCGGCGGCTTTGGATCCCGATAGCACGGTGGTGGAGAGCGCGGCGTTTCCGGCCGGGATCTTCCAGCTCTCGATCCGCGCGGAGGTGGATCTCGCCGCGACGGACAATTGGCGGGCTGCGCCGCCAATTCGCACTTCCACGGTGGCGGCCGGAGAGGGGTCTTTCCAATGCAACTCCACGTCGTAAGTTCCGGAGTCGGCGAAGTGCAGCAGCCACGCGTTTTCAACGGTGCGTTTGTCCTGACTGGTGAGCACGGTCTCCTTTTCGTGAGGTGTGCCCACGACAATGAGCGGTGGCGCAAAATTGTCGGGTCGGGTCGTCGCAACGTTTTTGTACCACGCGGCGTAGGCTTGCTGGAGTTGGTTTACAACCTCCGGCTGAGTGCCCGCGCGATTCTCGCTCTCGCCCGGATCCGACTCCATGTCGTAGAGCTCATACGGGATATTTGGCGGCATCGTTTCCCGGCCGGAGCCGGACGGGTGGAGCAGTTTCCAGCGTTGGTTGCGGATCGCCGCGTGGTGAAACGGAAGCGGGGTGTCGCCGCGATGGGTTTGCAGCACGAGGTGCCGGTCGGGCCAGTCGACGGGTTTGCCTTCCAGGAGCGGGAGGAAGCTGCGTCCGTCGAACGTCGTTCCCGCGGGCTTCGCGACGCCCGCGGCCTCGAGCAGGGTCGGCATGACATCGATGTGCGCGGCGATCCGATCGCTGGCGGCTCCCGCGCGCAGACGTTCCGGCCAGCGCATGAAGAATGGCGTGCGAATGCCGCCCTCATGCACTTCGCTCTTCATGCCACGCAGCGGACCGACAAAACGCCGGGTGTTGGGGCCGTTGTCATTCAAGAAAATGACGATGGTCCGGGAGGTGAGATTGCGGCGCTCGAGTGCGTCCACGAGGCGGCCGACGTTCATGTCGATGTTTTCCACCATCGCGTAGATGCGTGCGACCGTATCGGCGTCCTGCGTGGCACCGAGCAACACCGGAGCGAGGTCCCGACGTCGGTATTTCTCGTAGAGCGCAACTGGCACGTCGTGATACGGACTGTGTGGGGCGTTCGGCGCGATGTAGGCAAAGAACGGACGATCCTGCGCCGCCGCCTGGTCGATAAAATCGAGCGCGGCGGAGAAGAAGACGTCGGTGCAATAGCCTTTGGTCTGCACCTGCTCGTTGTTGCGAAAAAGAATGGCATCGGTGTAACGCCGGTTGTTCTCAATCGGCTCGGAAGGCTGGCCGAGGCCGCCACCGCGATGAATCAAGGATTCCTCGAAGCCCTGATCGGAAGGGCGCAGGGGATAATTGTCGCCGAGATGCCATTTGCCGAAAATGCCGGTGGCGTAGCCTGCGCCACCCAGTGCTTCCGCCACGGTGACTTCCTCCGGCTCCATCATCGAGCGTCCCTTGAATGTATCAATGACGCGGGTACGGTAATTGTAGCGCCCGGTCATCAAGGCGGCCCGCGTGGGCGAACAGACGGGACTGACATAAAAGGTGCTCATGGTCGCTGCCTCCCGCGCGAGTTGATCGAGATGAGGCGTATCCAGGACGGGATTACCCATGATGCCGAAATCACCGTAGCCCTGGTCGTCCGTCATGATGAGGACGATGTTGGGCCGGCGCTCGGCGGCTGCCGCTGTCGCCAGGGTGGGCG
>CAYVDZ010000260.1:2579-7250 GCA_964450575.1 uncultured Opitutus sp. | reverse complement strand
ATCCTGCTCGAGCTTGGTCGGGGTCTTATCCGCCGCGACGATCTCGCCGATCATATACAGATTAATTTTCCCGTCGCGCCGGATCTGTTGGGTCTCATCGAGATTCTGCGCTCCGGGGAACGAAACCCGAATGACATCGCCCGCGCTCAGCTGCTGCACGGCGGGATCGACTGGGACGGCGGAGGCGGTTGCGGTGGGGGCGGTCGCACAGCCGGAAGTCGCTATGAGCGCCAGGAGCGCCAAGCCCGTCGGGACCATTTGCATCCACCATTTACGCAGGGAACCAGCGATAGGAGCGAGAGCCATAGTATTTACTACTATATCGGCCACAAGCGACTTCAAGCAAGCTGTTTTCAAAGCCGAGGCTGTTTTCAAAGCCCCGCAAAGCGCTGCCCAGCAAAGCCACCACTCGTGGCTCAGGTCTGACGCCCCCCGTCGGTCTCCTGCACAAAGATGGCCGCGGCGTGCGCGCGGCGCTTCACTTGCAGTTTCTCAAAAATACCGACCAGATAATTTTTGACCGTATTCCGACTCAATTGGAGCTCGGCCCCAACCTGCTTGTTCGTCATGCCGGCGGCCACCAGCACCAGCACGCGGCGCTCCTGCGCGGAAAGCCGGGAAATCCGGGGCCCCGACGCCGCTCCTTCGGAACGGAGGAGGCGGAGTACCCGGTCGGTGCCGTCGCGATCGAAAATGGGGCTGCCGTCGGCGACATTTCGAATCGCCTGAATTAATTCAACGGGTGGAATCGTCTTGGTGATATAGCCGAGCGCCCCGGCTGTGAGCGCTTCATACACCAGCCGGTCGGTCGAATACGACGTCAACATAATGACGCGCCCGTGAGGGGCGGCTTCCAATAATAACCGGCACGTATCCGCGCCTCGCTCACGCGGAATATCGAGGTCCAGCAGGGTCACATCCGGCCGACATTGACCGGCAATTCGCACGGCATCGGCGCACGTACCGGCTTCCGCCACCACCACGATCGTGCCATTCGCCAGGGCGGCCACGACCCCCTTGATTCCCCAACGCATCAGTTCAGAGGCATCGGCGAGCATCACGCGAATCGGATTCAAGCGTTTGCCCCCCGATTTGAAGCCAGTCGCATCCGCGTCACACTGGGTTGCGCCCTCGCCGGGGCATGGCCACTTAGATCAAAGGGCCATCGCGAACCCTCGACCCCGTGCAAAGCCCATTCAGGTCGATTATCCCGCAAAACCATACGGAGAGTTGTCAGGAATAGTTGGAGAAAGCGAGCCCCCAGCAGAACCCCGGATGAGGTGGGGGGCCGCGCGCGCCTCGCGGACTGCCGGGATGACGAGATGGGGGCCGGAGCTAAAGACGATAAACGGACCTCAGCCAACCATGGCCCCGCGCTGATGGATCGAAGATGAACACCGGCCATTTCACGCGATACGAGAACCCGGCAGGAGGAGAACTTAACCGACGACATCCGTCGAATCAGGTACCTGCGGACTTGTTCCATTGCTGGGAGCGGGGCGACGAGCACTCGCCGGCAAGCGGGGCGCGAGCCCCAGTTTCACCGCATGGAGGGTCAACTCAGCGACGGAGCGCAGACCCGTTTTGCGCATGATGCGGCGTCGGATATTCTCGATGGTGAAAACCGAGAGCTTAAACATGACCGCAATCTCTTTCGAATAGCGCCCTCTGGAGATCTCACGCAGCACGTCTCGTTCGCGCTGGGTGAGGAGGTCATCCTGCCTGGGTGCGACGCGGCGTCGTAACAACTCCCGCAATACACCGCTCACTCTTGAGCTGAAGAACTGCCGCCCCTCGGCGACGGCGCGCATGCCCAGACCCAGTGTTTCCAAATCTGAACCGCGGTCGATAAATCCGGCTACTCCGAGGTTAATCGCCTCCTGAACGAAATCCGGTTCGATCGAGGCGGAGAACAGCAGCACATGCGTGTGTGGACTCAAAGCCTTGAGCGCCGCCGGCAGATTTGTCTCCGATTCGGAATCGGCCCCGAGCCAGTCGACAACCGCCAACCGCGGTTGCACATCCCGGCAAATCAACTCGGCGTCGGCGCGCGATCCGCAACTCCCCACGACCGAAAATCCATCCAGCCCACTCACGAAGAGCTTTAGGAACTCACGAATCGCCATCTGTTCTTCAACGATCACGACCGAAACCAATCCATCCGAACCTGCCTGTTCGGGCACGTTCACCTGCTTGAAGACCGCTGAACCGAAGGAAGCCATAATTCGCAACTGCCGTGTTATTAAAAATATCTATTAGTTAAACCGTAATTCCCGCAAAGACGATCAAGTGGGGCAAAATCAGGGTCATCCTTACCTGCTGCGCAATCGATAATCAAAGGAACTGAAGCGAAGTACAAGCGCACACTCACCCTCCAGAAACATTGGCCCAACCCCGAGCGCGATCTGATGCAGGCAGCGCGGCGGACCGCACTTGCCCTTCCGCGGGGAATGTCTCGCCGGGTGGCGCGCCCCTGCATCGATGGGTTCCCACGACTCGCCACCGCCTCATTTCACTCCGCGGTTACGCAAGGCTGCCGGCAACCCCACCCTCGGATGCATCTTATTGCGAGTGGTCAGGAACTTTTCTTTTTCTCCGGACTCCCAGTCGAACGGCATGACCATTGATACCGAACTCATCGCTCAGGTCCAATTACTCGCGGATGAAGCTCGAACCCACCGGGTGAAGACGCTCATCGCCTGCTACGTTGGCTTCATCAGCCTGCTCGAGAGTAACCCCGAGCTGAAGGACCGGGCGCTCAAACTGGAAAACGTGCTCCGAGCGTACCAATCGACCGGAGTCCTTGCACTCTCTCCCGCCGAGGCAGCTCCGGCCTCCGGCAGTGGCGTGGACGTGATACAGGCATTCCGGCCTGTTCCGTAGTTCCCGCGGAACAGACAGGAATGTCTGTATCACTCCAGGCAGGCACCGGGGCGGTGTCTCCGCCCGACGCTTCGGTGTGGATAACTCGTGAATAACTTTTGAGGGGAATTGGCTTGAATCCGATCGCTAAAGAGTCTCGCGGACTGCGGGTCTTTTCCCCATGCGAACTTCAAGACATTTCGAGGCCGGATGGCTTCGCCATCCCGTCGGCACTTACTACGGTGCCCGTGATGAATTCGTTCCCTCTGCTTCACCCGTCCAAACTCCCTGGTTTCAAAGTCGTTCCCAAGCGGCAACTCCAACGCGTCTTTTCTCCGAGCCAGAGCGCTTATTATGTTTTGCTCGGCCGCCGCGGCGCCTCCGTGGCTCCGCGGGAGCGCGTGCTTTTTGTTCATTACCTCGACCATTTCGTCGATGGCTGCCAACGCCAGATCGATGAACTCTGGCAAAAGCACCGCGTACTGATCACGCATGTGGCCGTGAAGCTCACAAAAGGGCTGCGCGACACCCGCCACGACTTTTCCGGCGTCTACGAACGCGCGGTGAACGTGCAACACCTGCGAAACAAATTACAGCCCCGGTTCCGGCGTCTGTAATCGCCTCCGCGGAATTCACCGCTGGAGGCAATTCGTCCCATCGGCGAGGCCGGACATGGGGCCTGACTCACTCCTCCTACAGGTCTACTTCTTGACCGTAAAGGGGACGGAGTACTGCGTATTCGCCCACCGCAGGCGCAGCCAGCCGCCGCCCGCGGGATTCCGCTCCACCGCCATGGTAAACTGCTCGACCGGCGTCGACAGGTTCTCCTTCTGAAGGTCGACGCGGGCGACATCATTCGCTTCATTATAGATCTTGGTAAGGTCGCGGTCAGCGCCCCATTGGCCAATCTGGCGATTCACGATGAGCTTCGCCGAGCCATCCTGTTCCGGAATAGTCCAGAGCGTATACGCACCCGCGGGAACGGTCCGGCCACCGAGCTCGATCGCTTGTTGCGTGATCAACAACGTGGCTTCATCGGACCCCGTCCGCCACACTTTGCCATAGGGCACGAGGCCGCCCCACACGGTACGCACCTCGCCGGTGCGCGGGTGCTTCGCGAAGGGACGCCCATAGACGAGAATGACGCGATTGCCGTCCACCACCGCACTCGTGGTTTCGTGGGGCGTGGTGCCGCCGGTGGAGTTCGCGATCTTGGCGGGTGGTTGTTTCTTCGCCGCCTCGCTCTTCTTCGCATTCGAAGTCTGGGCGGTGGCATGCGCCGCCAACACGAGGGCGAACGCGGCGAGTGAGCTGATGATTTTATTTCGATAGTTCATTTTGAGGAAGAGTTCGGAAAAGCGGAAAATTGGGAAAGCGGAAAGCGGAAAACTCAGACGGCGGAAACGGAAGATCGGAAATCGGAAACTCGAACTTTTTAACCGCAGATTACGGGGATAGCGCAGATTCGGAAAATCGGAAATGGGCGAAAAGCGGGAAACGGACAAAGAAGAAACGTGGGAAAAGAAGAAGAAATGGGGGAAAAGGAGAATGAAAAAACGAGGCGCGGATCTCAGATGCCGCAGGAGGACCGGAGGACCTTTAATCATCTGCTCCTTCCGCGCAATCTGCGGTGGCTCGATCTCTGTTTCCTCTGTTATCTCCTGTGAAAAATGGCCGGGGTTTGGATCCCTTAGGTGTCTTCTGAGCCTTCGGCGGCCATCTCTCCGGGGGAATGACTCGAACTTTTTAACCACGGATTACGCGGATATTGCGGATTCGGAAAATCGGAAATGGGCGAAAGCGGAAAAT
>CAYVDZ010000260.1:0-2569 GCA_964450575.1 uncultured Opitutus sp. | reverse complement strand
GCGGAGGGAAAGCGGAAAACATCCGAAATGGGGAAAGCGGGAAAGAAGAAACCTTCGGAAAGAAAAAACAGAAGTCGGCGTAATTCGGTCGCCCTCACGCAGATCTCATCCGCCGCAGGCCCGGAGCGGAAAACATCGGGGACGGGAAAATTAGAAAAGAAGAAAACTCGGAAGGAAGAAACAGATGCCGGAGGCGATCGCTCTCGTCTTGCCGCGAACCGCGGCAGGCCTTTCAACCAAGGCCCCACGATGCACGTTTTACCCCGCCTGGTCCCGACGCTTTTCTCTCCGACGACAAACGCGTTCCGGCGCCTCCGTAGTCGCATTGTCCCCTGCCTCATCGTTGTCACCCTGCTTACGATCGGGATCAGACCCACCGCATCCGCCGCGAGCCGCGCATCGAGCGACGTCGCCGCGGTTCAAACCTCACGCTTCGGGCGCACTCCTGATGGCGTCGACGTAGAGCAGTTCACGTTGACCAATCGCCATGGCGCAGCCGCCAGCGTGATCACGTTTGGAGCCACCCTTACCGAGCTCCGGGTCCCGGATCGGGATGGCAATTTCGCTAATGTGGTCAATCCGGTGGTCGCCTCGGATGAAGGGTTTCAACGCGGGTTCAGCCAGTCGGGTGCGGTGATCGGCCGGTTTGCCAACCGGATTGCCGGAGCGCGGTTCACACTCGATGGCCGGGAGTACGTGCTCCCTGCGAACAACGGGAAGAATCACATCCATGGTGGCAGGAAGAATTTCGCCAAAGTCGTATGGGAAGCGCGGCGATTCGCCAATCCCCAGCTGGCGGCGATCGAGCTCAGGTATCGCAGCGCGGATGGCGAGGAAGGGTTTCCCGGCAATCTCGTCACGACCGTCACCTACACGCTGACCGACGAGAACACGGTGCGAATCGACTACCACGCTACCACGGACAAACCAACGCCGGTCAATCTGACGAATCACGCTTACTTCAATCGCGCGCCCGGCAGCGATGTTCGCGGCCACCCCATGCAGCTCTTCGCGGATCGCTACACGGTGGTTGATGCCGAGCTCATACCGACGGGGGAGATCCGCGGGGTGCGCGGAGGACCGCTCGATTTCACCCGCGCTTTCGCGCTCGGGGCCCGCGCCACGGAACTGCCGCCGAACCGGCGCTACGATCACAACTTCGTCATCAATCGTCCCGCCGGAGACACCTCCCTGGTTCGAGCCGCCCGGGTCGAAGAGACGGACCTCGGGCGTATCATGGAAGTTTGGACAACGGAACCGGGCGTCCAGCTCTACACCAGCCCGCTCGGCGATCGCGTACCGAATGAGCGCGCCGGTTTTTATTGCCTGGAGACGCAGCACTTCCCCGACTCGGTGAACCATCCGCATTTCCCCTCGACGATCGTCCGGCCCGGACAACCGTATCGCTCCACGACCGAGTTCCGCTTCAGTGTGGATCGGAAGAGCGGAAAAGCGGAAAATTGAGAAATCGGAAAAGATGAAATCGGAAAACTCGGACCGACGAAGGGCCCCAAGCCTTCAAGCTTTTAACCACGGATTACGCGGATAGCGCGGATAATTCCGGAGGTCTGGGGATCGCTTATGCGCCTTACGTGGTCATCGATTCCGGGACCGGCTTTTCTTCCTTCTTCTTTTCCGCGGTTCTTCTTTTCCGCTTGTCCAGCTGCTCGTTTCCGAAATCCGAGTTTTCCGCTTTTCCGATTCCGACTCCGACTCCGACTCTCAGGCGAACAACTCGTCTGCCTTGAAAAAACGTGCGAGCTCGGCCTGGCCGTTTTCGACGCTATCGGACGCGTGGACGACATTCTTCATCATCTCGGTGCCGAAATCACCGCGGATGGTGCCCTTGGGCGCCACGCGGGAGTCGGTCGGCCCGAGGAGATCACGGACGCGCTGGACGATATTCTCGCCTTGTAGCGCCATCATGATCACGGGACGTGAGCTCATGAACTGTTCGATGTCGGGATAGAACGGCTTGCTCGCCACGTGCGCGTAATGCTCGCGCAACAAGGCGGGGGAAAGGCGACCCATCTTGCAACCGATGACATCGAAGCCAGCGGCTTCGAATCGGCTCAAGATCGTGCCCACCACCCGCTTTTCCATCGCGTCGGGCTTGAAGATGACGAACGTTTTCTGCATAGGAACGATCCAACGTAACCCTCTGCTTTCGTTTGGAAAGCCTAGAGTTGGAAGGAGTCGTAACGAAACCCGCGAAAGCGGCGGGGAGTGGGACGTGGCTATCCCAGCGCGGGAAGGGAGCGAAACCCACCTGGAGGCCTGCACGCTCCCGACCTGCTCACGAGGGCGCGAATACTCAGCTGGATGGATTGATTCGTCGCTGCGCTTCCCGCAATGACAGATGAAATACCGTTCGCGGCATGTTTACGAGTGGGTGTGCCACGATTCGGGCTAGCCGCTGCTCTTCCCCGCCCGCAGCGCTTGCAACGCCGCCAGCGCTTCATTCCGCGCCGTCGCGTGGTCGACGATCGGGCGCGGGTAGTTCCCGCCCAGTCGGACTTTCGCGGCGCTCAAGACTTCGCTCCCGGCTTCCCACGGGGCGTGAATATGC
>CAYVDZ010000259.1:0-7251 GCA_964450575.1 uncultured Opitutus sp. | reverse complement strand
CGTTCCCGGCCGAGGCTGGCAAGGGCGCCGGCTTGTTCCTCGACGATAGCCGCGAGCCGCGCCGTCTCCGCGTCAAAGTCCGCGCGGGTAAAAAACATCGCATGTAACTCCTCGGTCTTCGTGAGGATGAGTTCCTTGTAGCGACTGAGGAAGAACGGATCCGCGAGGAGCAGCTTGTAGCGGATGATCAGCTCGATGATTTGCATGGCCTCCCGCTGGCCGCTCCAAATGCCGCCGGCATGCTTGCGGTAGGCGCTCATGTTGCGGCGAATGAAGCCCAGGGAGCCGTGGCCGGTGATCAGGATATCAAGGTAGAGGTCGCTGGGCCGCCGCAGATACCATTCGGGCAGCGGCTCGGCGAAGGCGGACTTCCGAAAGACCATCGAGCAGGTGGGCTGCCGGCTGAGCAGGTTGCCGAGCACCTCGGCCTGCGTGAACCGTTCCCCCTTATCTTGGAAATAGCTCTCCTGTAAACACCGTCCGTCACCGTCGACGAGTTGCGCGTCGTGGAAGCAGCCGACGCAGTCCGGGTTAGCGCGGAGGAAATCCACCTGCCGCTGCAGCTTGGAAGGGTCGGTCCAGAAATCGTCCCCTTCGCAAAGAGCGACAAACTCACCGCGAGCTTCGCGCAGCGTCATGCGGAAATTGTAGCTTCCACGGGGCAGGCCGTCGATGTGGACAACGTCGCTCCGGCTCCGAAGGAATACCCGGATGAGCTCCGAGTGCCGCTGCGCGTAATCCAGGCAGATTTCCCGGGTGCCGTCTGTCGATTCGTCCTCGCCGATCAAGATTTCAAAAGGGAAAGCGCACGTCTGCATCAATGCGCCATCAATCGCCTGCGCAATGAAGCGGGAGTGCTGGTAGGTGACGATACAGACACTGACAAGCGGTTGGGTCATGAGAGATGGCAGCCAGGCAGACTGGTATGACCCCGGTTCCATTCGCAAGTGTCGTATAGGGAGGCTGGCTTTAAGTCCGGGGTAGCTCCCGATTAAGTTGGCGGACGATTTCCTCGGGTGAGCTCCACATCATAACATCAATGATGGATAGGCCCGGCACGAATTGATACCCAGGGCATTCGTAAACGAAATCGATCGGTTCCTGGATGGTCAGTTTTATGCCCCGGGCACTGAACTCGGCCGAATCGAAGAGATCCTTTCCGCCGGGTGGATTTAGGTATTCCGCGGCGCCGAGGGCAGCCGAAATCTCGAGGGCCCAGTGCCCCGGATCGGTAATTTCCGGCAGGGCCAGGTTCATTTCCGAAAAGACCTGAAACTTGAAGCGAAGGCCGAGCTGGGCACAGACCTGCTGCAGGAACCGAACATTTAAGTGCGAAAGCGAGGAGGTATCCAAGTCGAGTACGCTGGAGACAAGGTCCGCGACGGCGCGGAAGTGCGGGGCTTTACCGCGATAATGCTGCAACTGGCCCCGAATGCGCGAACGCCACTCGTCGCCCGGCGCGACCTTGATGTCCTTGATCGGGGTTTCACGCGAGTGCTTCTGCAGCGGAACAATCACGTACTGCTCACCGGTGGTGGGATGCAGGATCCGGTTGCGGTTCACCCAGCCGTGGCGGATATACTGGACGGAATCGAACACGACCCACTGGTCGCACCGCCGGATCAGGTCGAAGTAGCCGATATACGGGGCGAAATACGGCTGCATGATGCCCAGTTTCATGTGCAAAAATCCCCCGGGTATCCCGCGGCCTTAGCGCCCGGAACCGGCCAGCAGTGCCTCAACAATCATTTGCTGCAGGGCGGAAGTTACGAGTTCGGACATGGGCAGGCAGAGCACGGTCTTGGCGGCCTCTTCAGAAATCGGGCAGCTCGGGCCGTTGATGTAGGGCACCCGATTGAGCGAGGGGTGGAAATAGCGGCGAGGATGGATGTTCATGTTGGCGAGCGCGGTCAGGCAGCGCTGCACCGCGGCTTCGTCGGGCAGCATGACCGGGAAATACGCATGATTGTATTCCAGGTTTTTCGCCTGAGGGCGGGGGATCCGAAGCGGCCGGCCGGCAAGGAGGCGGGAATAGTTTTCGTGCTGGGCCCGGTGCAGCGACAAGTTCGCGTCGAAGCGCGGCAGATTGCACAGGCCCATGGCGGCGTGAAACTCGGAATTTTTACCGTTGATGCCGAGGCAACGATGATCATCGCGATGGTGACCGAAGACACGCATGAGCCGGATTCGCTCGGCAAGATCGGGATCGCCGTTGATGACAACCGCGCCGCCTTCGACGGTATGAAACAGCTTCGTGGCGTGAAAGCTGAGGCAGCTGACATCGCCGTAGGTGGCGAGCGAGCGGCCCTCCAGCCGGCAACCGAAGGTGTGCGCCGCATCATAAATGACTTTGAGGTTGTGGCGACGGGCGATGGTTGCGATCGCCGTGACATCGCAGGGGAAACCGTAAACGTGCGTGGCCAGGATGGCGCGGGTTCGCGGCGTGATGGCCGCTTCAATCTGGCTGGGATCGATCGTCAGGTCGCCGGGCCGGATATCCACGAATACCGGCATGCAATTCTCCCAGAGGATCGCCCCGGTGGTGGCGACATAACTGAAAGGAGTGGTGACTATCTCCCCGTGCAGTTCCAGCGCCTTGATGGTGATCTGCAGGGCGGTGGTGCAATTGTTGACGAGCCACAGGTGGGGGCTGTCGAGATGATCACGGAGCCGCTGTTCCAATTCCTGCACCAGAGGCCCATTATTGGTCAGCGAGTGAGTGTGCCAGATCTGCCTGAGGTAGCCGACATACTCCTCCAGCGGTGGCAGCGTGGCCTGCGTGACCATGATCGGGTCGCGCAGCGGAATAACCGGGTTGTTCATGGAGGTGGGAGCCGGGCTATCCAGCGGTGAAGAATCGGGTGATGGCACGCATATACGCAAAGTGAATCAGCTGGCAGGTGCCGGATGCGTTGGATACGGAAGCGGATGTTTTGGCACCTATACCATTTGCTTTCTAAGGTTCTGCAAAAAAATCAAAGCCATACCCGCCTGGAACTCCGAAACCCGGCCATTGGCCGTGGCCCTCACATCCACCGTTTTTCGAGCACCATAGCTACTGCGAATGTTGCGATACTTCTCCGCCAGAGCGTCATCGTCGGTCAGAATGACCGCGCAGTGCGCCGTCGGACCACCTGACGTTGCGCCGACCGTGGTGACCGTGATGACCGGGCCTTCCTGGAGCTCGCGGCTAAAGTGTCCATGTTGATGAACGATAAACTTGCAGCGGTGCGATCCCGCATGCCGCAAAAGCGCGGGATCGGTTTCACCTCCCCGCCGATCACAGGCGAGAACGGCGACCAGATCATCCGGGACCGCGTCCCATTGAGTGCTGACGGGTTCGAGCTCGGCCCAAGCCACGGCGTTGACGGCAAACTCCGGGCAGTGAACGGAGACTCCCACCCGCCCGGTGAGATCCAGCCCGGCCAAGGCGATGATGAGGGCGAGGGACTCGTTGCCGACCACCACGGCGTTTTCGATATGGAAAAAGTCCTGGAGTGAGTCCTCGAGTTTTTTTGCCAGCGGCCCGTGGTTCGTGAAGTAACCGGACCCATAAATGTGCTCAACGATATCGTTGGGATTCGCCAGGTTCATGGGCTACAGGGTCTCCCCGAACCATTCATGATTCTCGGCCACAAAGTCGATGAAATCACAGACGGTATGGACATCTTGCTCGGTCACCCGCGACCCGCACGGCAGGTTAAGGTATCGGCTTTCAGCAAACTCGGTCTGGGTCATGTCCCGAATAATGGCCGGGTAGGAGAAGCGCTTTTTGTGCAGGGGCGGATAGTAGTACTTGCGGGCAAGAATCGATTCCAGGTTCATTGAAGCTAGAAGTGCATCCCGGGTGACTGGAAAGTTTTCCCGCACCTCAATCACGATGTTTTTATAGGAAGTTTGCTCTTTCTCATCGAACTCCAGGAGCCTTATGCCTGCCTTATCGGACAGGTGTTTTCGATAGCAGTTATAGATCGATTGATTGTGGGAAACGTTGCCGGCCAGTTCGTCCAGCCCGGCCAAGGCAAAGGCCGCATGCCCGACATGGGGCAAGCCGTTCAGGCCCCGGCGGGTGGTGCCGGCAAAGGCGACCGAGGCGCCCGTCTTGTATCTTTCCAGCGCTGAGGCAAATGCAGCCTCGTTGGTGCAAACGTAGCCTCCCTCCAGACCGTTCACCAGTTTACTGGCATGCATAGAGAACACTTCGCCGCCTCCGAAGGAACCGACGCGGCGGCCCGCATAGGTTTCGTGGGCGGATTCAACCGCATCGAAAACGACCGGGACACCGCTGCTTCTTGACACCTCCATGATCGCAGTGACGTCGCAGCAATTCACGAGGGGATGGACGGCCAGAATCAGCGCCGTTTCGTCGCCGATGTTTTGGGCCACGGCCCGGGGGGAAACCGCCAGATCGCCAGCATCAATGTCAACAAACACAGGAATCAATCCCGCCCAATAGACCACATCAGCCAAACGCCGATAGGTAAACGAGGGGATGATCACTTGGGTTTTCCCCGAAAGTGCACGCAGTTTGATCGCCGCCACTAACGCCCAAAAGCCGGTTGAAAATAGGACACAGTGTTCAGCCTGATGGTAGTCAGAAAGCCGCTGCTCCAACTCGAAAAGCAGCGCGGCCTCACCGCCTGGGCCGCCGAGCCCCCGGCTTAAATATCGAATGACGGTTTCCTTTCTGGGCGTGTAGAGATTCGATGTCGATATAGGCATCGAAAAAAGCCCGAGGCCGCCGAACTTCTTTAATCGCTTCTGCATGGTGGTTTCGCGCTCGCATGCGAGCCGGACCTTCTGAACACAACATCGAATCGATAACGGTATCCGTAGAAATCCTCGGGCATTTTCAGGCACTGCGCCGAAAACCCGAGCCGATCCCCCAGTCGGACAAGCGCCTCCGGCTCCCACCACACTCCTATCGGAGTCTGGGGATTGTCCAATTCATAGTGGTTGATGTTGCGGGAGGCAAAGAAGGTGGCGGCGCTGTTTATATCCGGAACATTGCCCACAAAGATCGTGCTAACCTCGGGAAAGCGCCGCCCGACATTGTCCAGGAACATGGCAAAATCCTCCCGGTTGAAGTAGGACATGCAGCCGTAGACAAGCACCCGGTCGATGGTTTCGGTGGGGGCGTAACTGGCCACAAATGACTTAGCGTCGCCCTCGATGTAATCGATGTTGGCATCGGGCTTGAAATATTCGCGGGCGATGCCGAGCAGGTAGGCGGAAAAATCGACACCCGTATATTTTGCAATATGTGGAAACAACCTCGCAGCCAAGGCTCCGTTCCCGCAACCAATGTCCAATAAGTGGCTGGCGGGGGAAAATCGCATATGCCGCTTAATCTGGTCAACGATCAGGTTAATCTCATGTTCGCACACCGGCTGGCCGTTGACGGTCCGCTTGATTTGCGCCCAGAAATCGTCGCGGACGAATTTCTTGGGAAACTCCTTATGGATAAAATCTGGATCGTTGCTCTCTGCCATCACCCGGGCCCTCGTGGTTGGATTGAGACCTTGGTATCAATATGAACCGGGCCGTGGATACCGAGATTGAACTGAGGAAGGATGGTGATAAATGCACTGTACGAGACGGAATCAGCCACGATCGCGCGCGTAAAATCGAAGGTGTCCTCGGGAAAAACGGCGTCATCGGGGAAAAGAAACAGACCGGAGTATAAAGAATACTGCCCACTTTTCAAAGGCAGCCGTACCCGCATGGTGGCGATCTGCTCGCCATAGGCCGGCACGGACAGGCGTTGCTGGTGCGTTCGGTCCGAGCATGAGAGCAATTCCACGCCCTGCAGGGTCACGCAGGTCAGCCCGATCCGGAAGTGGCCGGAATATCCCTCGGTGGAGCCAAAAATATACACCGCAGTCAACTCCTCATCCCACCGCATCGAGTTCGTGCGCTGGCCGCTCTCCCCCACCAGGAAAAAGTTCAGCAGCCGGACACTGCCATTGCCGCTTCGGCGCAAAGCGGCGTTTTTCTGGTATTCGCTCCGATCTTCCTGCAGCCAGCCTGACTGGTCCGCGGGACCAGCTGCGGGCGGGGGGCTTTTTTCCGACGGGGACTCCTCATGGCTCATGCCCATGGCGCGGCTGCAATCGCGATTGTAGGCCCCACAGACTTCTAGGGCAGGTCCCTGGGCTTGGGTGACGCCGTGGCTCAACCACAAGGCTTGCTGACAGAAGGTCCGCACGACGCCGATATCGTGGGAAACAAAAAGGATGGTGCATCCCCGGCTTTGCAGATGTCGAATCTCGGCGAAGCACTTGGCTTGGAAGGGTGCGTCCCCCACGGATAAAGCCTCGTCAATGATGAGCACGTCAGGCTCGACGGCGGTTTGCACGGCGAACGCCAGGCGCAGCATCATGCCGCTGGAATAAATTTTGACCGGTTGGTCGATGAAATCGCCAATGTCAGCGAAGGCCGCGATGTCGTCGAATCGCGCCTCGATTTCTTTGCGGCTCAGGCCGAGCACCGCGCCGTTCAGGAAAACATTTTCCCTGCCGGTGAACTCGGGGTTGAACCCGCTGCCGAGTTCAAGCAGGGCGGCTACCCGGCCGTTCACTTTCACCGAACCCGTCGTCGGAGTCAGAGTGCCGACGATGATCTGCAGCAGCGTGCTTTTCCCTGAGCCATTCCTTCCGATGATGCCGACACTCTCGCCTCGCCGAACTTCGAAATTGATGTCCTGTAGCGCGTAGAAATCACGATAGTAACGTCCGGCCCGCGCCACGAGTGCGCGGTGCGGCCCGGAGTCCTTCGGGAAAAGGCGGGCGAGTGACCGGATTGCCGGTGCAATCAGGCGCGCGCTCGGTTCCTTCCAGATTCGGTAGGCTTTGGAGACATTCCTGACAGAGATCGCGACTCGTTCGTTCATTTCCTGGGAGGAGGGTTCAGTAGATCATCCCTGCGGCGACGGTCGCAGGTGTGAACTCGTCGACTAGGAGTATGGCGCCCGTTTGGCGCCTTACACTGTATTTGTCGCCGAGCAAGGGCGTCCGAGGCGGCTCCCCGGATAATATGAACGCCTCATGTTCGAGAACATCCAAGTGCGGCAATTGGTAGGTGGACATGTAGATTCTCGATTACACCGACTCCAATCGATGAACGAGATACTCCGTGAATCTGTCGATTGAAGCCTCCAACGGTTCCGCTCCCGTTTCGATTACCAAGTCCGCACGTACCGGGCGCTCAAATGAAGATGTCAGGCCGGTGAAGTTGGAAATCTCACCGCTT
>CAYVDZ010000258.1:2385-7256 GCA_964450575.1 uncultured Opitutus sp. | reverse complement strand
CAAGCCGAACTCATCGGCGCCGCACACGCGCGCGTCAACCGCCGCCGGCAGCGTCGACTCGCCTACGTGGCCACGGTTTGCGTTGCTCTGGCTGCGGGCGGATTGGCCTGGCGGCCGACGCGGACCACTCCAAATGCGACGGCGCAAGTGGTCGCTGAAGCCACGTCTGTGCGTCCGACGACGATTCTCCGGCTGCCTCTCCGCGAGGTACTCCCGGATGGATCAATCGTGGAATTCAGAGACGGCGCCGAAATCAGCCAGCACTTCACCGCTGATTCCCGCCGGATAACCCTCGTGCGTGGCGAGGCGTACTTCCAGGTGACGAAAGACGTGGCGCGCCCCTTCGTCGTGACGGCGCGGGGCGTCGACGTTCGCGCGGTGGGCACCGCCTTCACCGTGAACCTCGAGACCGCCGCCGTTGAAGTCGTCGTTACCGAAGGACGGGTGGCCGTCGCAGCCAACTCAGGCACCCCCCAATCGCCGCTCGCTCCCTCCGTCCATTCCACCTCCGGCACGTCACTCACGGCTCCAGCGGAACCGGCGCACTTGGGCGCCGGGGGCCGCGCCTTCATCCCGACGGGCGACGCAACGCCAGCATTGAGCATATTATCCGAAGCCGATCTTTCACGGCGGCTGGCGTGGCGCGTGCCTCGCCTCGAGTTCTCCGGCACGCCCCTCCCGGAAATCGTTGAGATCCTAAATCAGCACGCGCCCGAGCGAGGCCGGAAACGCCTGATCCTCGATCCGAACGACCCTCGCCTGCAGGCGGTGAAGATCAGCGGAATCCTAGGCGTTGACAACACCGAAGGATTGGTCCGCTTGCTGAAAACCAATTATCAAGTACAGGCGGAAGCCCGGCCTGATCATCTTCTGCTCCGGCTCCCGCGGTAACGTCCGCCGAAGTCGTGAAGGACAAGCCAGTTGGTCAACACCGGCTCCTGGGCATGGATAAGGCCATTCCGCTCGCGCGAGGCAGACGCTGCCGCGCCCTGCTCCCGCGGTCCTGCCAGGCCTGGTTGATGGCGATGCTGCTTCCGTTTGCCTTCGCCGCGGACGGAGGAATCCGTTTCGACCTCGAGATCGATACAGCGGAACGCGCCCTCACCAAATTTGCCCAACAATCCGGCCTCGAGTTGATCTTCGTCACCGAGCTCACCCAGGGCATCCGCGCGAACGCCGTGCGCGGTGAGTTTTTGCCGATGGAGGCCGCGCGCCTGCTCCTCGCCGGCACGGGCCTCATGGTCGTGCGCGACGACGCCAACGGTCTGCTGTTCGTGGAGCGCGTATCCGCGACCGCGTTACACGTGGAGCAACCGCCGCCGCCGGAAAAGAAAGAGCGGCGGCAAAGGCTGCCGTCATCACCGGCTTCACCCCGGGTGGATCCAGCCCAGGCCGAGCGCCCGAACGCGCCCATTATTCTGAGCGAGTTCAGGGTCGATACGTCACGAGATCGCGGATACATGGCCGCCAACGCGATCACTGGCACCCGGCTCAACCTGTCGATCAAGCAACTGCCGGGCGCCCTCGAGGTCGTGACCCGCGAATTCATCGACGATATCGGCGCCGTAGACGTGAAGGAGGCGCTGCAATATAGCGCCGGCATCGTCCAGGACCAGTTCCAACCTTCGACCAACTTCCTTTTCAGCCCATCCGGCACAGGGCAGCAGACCGGCGCGCTCTCGCGGGACAGCCCCGCGTTGAATATCCGTGGATTCAATACGCGCTCGCTCCTCCGCAGCGGATTCCGGCAGGACACCGTCACCGATGTCATCAATGTCGATCGCCAGGAAATCGCCCGGGGCCCGCAGTCCCTGCTCTACGGGGTTGCCGCTCTCGGCGGCGTCGTGAACATCACGCCACGGTATCCACGCTCCAAGCCACAAAGTACGATGCGACTTGGAGTCGGCACCGACGGCTTCCGCCGGGCCGAGCTTTATCAAACGGGTCCATTGCTCCGCCCCCGACTCCAACGGGGCGTTCTTAACTACGGAATCGGGCTGGTCGACCAGGAAATCGGCGGCCCGGATGATTTCGACGATCGCTCTCGCCGGCTCATTACTCCGGCTCTCGATTTTCAACCTTTCGACACGACTACGATCTTCGTCGATGTCGAATACGGTGTCTTTAAGATTGAAGGCCATCAGTTCAAAGACGTCATGGATGCCAGCGGTGGCACCCTCCGCAACGCCTTCGGCCTGCGCGTGGCGGAAAACGTCGATGACTTCAATGACCCCATTGGCGTCGCCCGGGATCGCTTCGACCGCAACCGCTCCTTTCGTCTCAGCGGAAGCGATACGTTCGTCGCAGACGATTACTTCAGCGGCACCATCGAGCTCACTCAAAAACTGTTCACTGGATTGAGCCTCGCGGTCTCGGCGAATTACTCGGACAAGCTGACCCACCGCCGAACGCTCGATTCCCAACAGGTCGTGGGAGCGACAACCGCCAATGACACTGCGCCTGAAGGCATCGGACTTTGGACCCAGGTTGGGTCCAGCCTCCTCGACGCCACCCAGACCGCGTGGAAGACCATCCAGTACCAATGGTCCAAGGCCCAAACGCATAAGTATATCCGCCAGGCCCGGGTCGACCTCAACTACGAGTTTATCCTCGGCGGTTATAAACAAAGCATTCTCGTCGGCCGCATGGACCAGAATGTCGAGCAAGCGAATCTCTTCACCACGCAGGTCACGAGCAATGTGCCGGGCGGAACGAATCGCTCTTTTATCCCCTTCAACGAGGTCAGCGAAATCCGCTACCGCGGCGAAGCGGTTCGGCCATTCCGGAATGATGTCTTTCTGGAATGGAACACGGGGCATTACGCCGTCTACCATGGCCGGTTTGGGAAAAACCGGCAGGGAGGGGATCTCGTGACCCTCATCAGCGGTTTGCGCTGGGATCGCTATATGGTTCGCGACCTCCAGTATACGTTTCAGAAAGCCGATCCCTCCCGACCGGACAGCGATGTGGCCAACTGGGTTCGTCCAACCAACTACGATCCCAATGCCACCAGTCTGCCAGGCCAGACTCCCAAGGTGGAGGGCTATCGCTTCGGCGGTAAAGTTCAGCGGGAAAGCGCCCCCACGATTGGCCTCAGCGTAGCCATCAACCCGGACGTTTCCGTCTATGCCGTATCGGCCGGCGGGGTATTCCCCAACACCGGCCAGCGAGACGGAGCGGGCGATCCGTTCAGCGCCGAAACCACTCAGAGCAAGGAAATCGGCGTGAAGTTGGAGGTATGGAGGGACCGCCACAACCGCCCGCGCGTTTCCACGTCGGCCGCTGCATTCCGGATCGACCGCGCCAATGCCATATATAATCTCTTCTGGGCGCCTCAGCCCCGCAGTAACAACCAGGCAACGCTGCGCGCCGGTTTTCTTGCTAATACGAACGTACGCGGAAATGGGGCCGGTGGGTACACCGTGACCAACTCGGGGTTCACCAGCTTCCAAACCGGGCAGCCCGTCACCTATCTGCTTCCGATCAGTTATGTCGCTCCCGGAGATCGCGCTCATTCCCGCGTCGTCGGCGCACCGCAGCAAAGCGACTTCATTCTCGTCGACTACGACTCGCTCGGAAACGCGACCACCGACCCGCTCCGGCGGGCCCTGGACGCGGCCGCATCCGACCGCGGCAATGTCACGGCCCTGCAAACCACCACGGTGGGAACCGGACCGGACGCCTTCAACGCGAACAATGCGTATATGAACCGGAACTCGGACGCGACTTATCACGACCGCGCGGAGGGATTCGACCTGCAACTGGTCGCGAATCTGACGGATAATCTTTCTTCCGTGCTTACCTATACCTACCTCCGGCAAGGAATCACCGGAGGGTTAAAGATCACCGATCAACCGAAGAGCACCGAATATGATTCGTGGTGGAACTTCATGGGAGTTCCCCTCGAGCAGCGTCGGACGAATCTGAACGAATCCGGCTATGATTTTTCAGGGGGGATCCGCGGTGCCCGCACCATCGATAATCCGCGGAACGTTCTGTCCTTGTGGACCAAATACACGATTCCCGACGGTCGCCTGAGCGGTTTCGATATCGGAGTGGGGCTGCTTTATAATGGCGAACGCCAGAGCCAGGTGAGAATTAACAATGGCGGCCGGAACTTGAGTAATGCCGAAAATCAGCGCTTCAAGCCGCGTTTCGCCGCCGATTACAAGGTAAACCTCGGGCTCGGTTATCGCGTGCGGATCCGGGACCGCGGGTGGAGTCTCCGTTTGAACATCAATAATCTCTTGGATGAACAAAAGAAAGTCGTCCACGGAACCAGCATATTGTTTATCAATCCCGCCGACGGCGCGCTCGTAAGTTCAACGACGCCTGATGCGCAACGCATCACCGTCCCCGAACGTGCGGTCCGTTATTACCCGCCCATCTCCTTCCGGCTGGTCGCGGGCGTGGAGTTCTAATCCGCCGGCCGGCCCCGCTTCGGTTGTGCATCGACCGGTGATACCATGGGCGATTCGTCAGCATAAAGCAACGCGACAGGAGGGCCAAGGCGCGCGGGACGGAGTGCTTTGCGGAACACCCGCCCACCCCGGATCTCGCCGCGCCGATCGCCGGTTTCCTGTCTGCGGGTTTCGATAAACGCTTTGAACCGCTGCCGGTCGCCTTTCACCCACACCCTCGCGATACCACGTGCATCTCCCGCTTTCTCCACCAGTATGCTTGCACCGTTTGCTTCGAGCTTGTGAACTCCCGGAGTTGTTAGTCTGTCCAGTCAAACGTCTCCATCCTTCTTCGCTTCCTCATGAGTGATCATCGTTTCGGAACCAAGGCCCTTCACGCCGGGCAAAAACCCGACCCCACCACCGGCTCGCGCGCCGGTTGTGGCCGGCGCAACGTCTGCGCCTGCTCTT
>CAYVDZ010000258.1:0-2375 GCA_964450575.1 uncultured Opitutus sp. | reverse complement strand
TGTATCAGACGACGAGTTACGTCTTCCGCGACACGGAACACGCCGCGAACCTTTTCGCGCTGAAAGAGCTGGGCAACATCTACACGCGGATCATGAATCCGACGACGGATGTATTCGAACAACGAATCGCCGCGCTCGAAGGTGGCAGTGGCGCCCTGGCTCACGCGTCAGGCCAGGCAGCCATCACCGATGCCATCTTCAACCTCGCCGGCGCCGGCGACCATATCGTATCCGTCGCGCAACTTTACGGCGGCACGTACAATCTTTTCCATCACACCCTGCCGAAACTCGGCATCGAAGTGTCATTCGTCGACGCCGACGAGCCCGACAGCTTTCGGCGTGCCCTGCGACCGAACACCAAGGCCTTCTACGGAGAAGGCTTGGGCAACCCGGCGTTGAATATCTTTCCCTTTGAGGAAGTCGGTAAAATTGCCCGCGAGGCCGGCGTGCCCCTGATCATCGACAACACCTGCCTCTCGCCGTACCTGAACCGCCCGTTCGAGTGGGGCGCGAACGTGGTCGTGCATTCAACCACCAAATACATCGGCGGCCACGGCACCTCCATCGGCGGCATCGTGGTCGACGGGGGCAATTTTGACTGGGGCAATGGCAAGTTTCCCGGCTTCACCCAACCCGATGCCAGTTATCATGGCCTCGTGCACTGGGAAGCCTTCAAGAGCTTCCCCCCCGCAGGAGGCGCCAATGTCGCGTACATCCTAAAAATGCGGTTGCAGCTCCTGCGTGATATCGGCGCCTGCATCTCGCCTTTCAACGCGTGGACCGGATTGCAGGGACTGGAGACGCTTCACTTGCGCATGGAACGGACGTGTTCCAATGCGATGCAAACAGCCGAGTGTCTTGCCGCCCACGACAAAGTCACCTGGGTGAACTACCCCGGTCTCAAAACCAGTCCAAATCACAGCGCCGCCAAAAAATACCTCAACGACGGCTTCGGTGGCCTGATCGGTTTCGGTGTCAAGGGCGGCTATGAAGGCGCCCGGAAGCTGATCGAGAGCCTTAAACTGTTCTCGCATCTCGCTAACATTGGCGACGCGAAGTCCCTCGCCATCCACCCCGCCAGCACCACGCACAGTCAGCTCAATGCCGAGGAACAAAAAGCCTCCGGAGTGGCGCTCGATTACGTGCGGCTCTCGATCGGCATCGAGGACATTGCCGATATTCAGGCGGACCTCGAACAAGCCTTGGCCGGACTTTAAAGCCTCGTCGCGGACTCGCCGGCGACCGCATTCACTGTTTGGATACTGACCGATGGCCACGGATCCCGTGGACCCATCGTCAGTCACGTCAGCGATCCTTCCGCTGGAAGCCGCTCCGTGCACCACCACGGCTCGAAGCACTGCACCACGCCCTGCGCGCGACGCGTTAGTCATAACCACGTTTTCCTGATTTCACCTCAACGTGGCTGGGCCTTCCGGCTCGGCGTGAGCGCCTGTGCGGTGTCTCCGCCAGAAAATCCATTCGTACCCGTTTCGATTTACCACCCCGGCTTGCACCCGCTCGGACGAACAGGCTACAACCGCCGGGGAGGACCTACCGCAGGAAAACGTTGCAGCCCGCGCTTACTCCGCGTCGTAAATCTGCACGCGATTCCAGAACGTTTTGAAGGTGTTGATGAACTCCAGGTGGATCGGATCGACCTGATAGGCGTCATGCGCGGCGATGTCCTTGCAGATCACGGTGAGCGCCACCGAATAGCTGGCATCGATGATCGGGCGTTTCTCGGTCTTGGCCGGTTGGCCCACAAAAGCCTGCTCCACGGCTTGAATGCCGGCGAGCGTACCGACGCCATTGATAAAATCGGCGTGCTGCTGGGCAGTGAGTTCAGGTTTGAGCCAGAAATAAACGGTGTGAACGAGCATGGGAGCACCAGTAGGGCCAGCGGAAGCGCGGGCCTCAATCGTAATGTGTGTCACCGATCAGACTTCCGCCCTTGCGGACCGGATTACGACGTCATCGCATCGAGCCGCGCAAGCTCTTCGCCGATATTGAAGTTCATCGGCAAATCCGGATCCGGCGACGGTACGGCAGACAACAGGATTTTGGTGTAAGGATGCTGCGGCGCGGAGAAAATCTCCGTCGTCGAAGCCAGCTCGACGATCCGACCTTTCCGCATCACTGCCACCCGATCGCAAAACCCGCGCACGACATCGAGGTTGTGCGTCACAAATAGATACGTCAGGCGAAACTCCCGCTGCAGCTCCTGCAGCAAATCAAGCACCTGCGCCTGGACCGACACATCCAGCGCCGAGGTCGCTTCATCGCACACGATCAATGACGGCCGCATGATCAAGGCCCGCGCGATCCCGATCCGCTGCCGCTGCCCGCCGCTAAACGCATGCGGATAACGTGAACGG
>CAYVDZ010000257.1:0-7266 GCA_964450575.1 uncultured Opitutus sp. | reverse complement strand
AACGTGAACCTCATCCTTTTCGAGCCCGAAGAACTTTCCCGCCCGCTGGCCCGCGCTGATCGACGCGCGACTCACCTGCTCGAAGTGCTGCGGAGGCAACCCGGGGAAACCTTCGACGCGGGGATCATCAATGGACCTCGCGGAAAAGGTACCGTGGTGGCCGTCGGTCCCAACTCCTTGGAACTCACGTTTGCCCCGGAATTAGCTCCTGCGCCGCCGACACCGATCACATTGATCGTGGGCCTGCCGCGTCCGCAAACCGCCCGCGACATTCTTCGCGAGGCGAGCACGTTGGGGGTCGCCGACCTGCATTTTGTGCGCACCGAAAAGGGCGATCCGAATTACGCCCAGAGCACGCTCTGGACCTCCGGCGAGTGGCGCCAGCATGTCATCGCTGGCGCGGAGCAAGCGTTCGCAACCCAGATCCCCGAGGTAACGCATCATCACACCTCCCTCTGCTCGCTGCTTGAAACCTTGGGTGACGACGGGCAGCGACTCGCGCTCGACAACTATGAGTCGGCGGCGGCGTTTAGCAGCGCCATCTTCACGGAAGCGCCGGTCCTCCTCGCGTTCGGGTCCGAACGAGGCTGGTCAACCGGCGAACGCGACCAGTTACGCGCGGCCGGTTTTACGCTGCTGAACCTCGGATCCCGTGTGTTACGGACCGAGACCGCAGTCATCGCCACTCTCGCGATTATGCGCGCGAAGCTCGGACTGATGTAGGAAGTGAAACAGGCATTCCTGCCTGTCTCGTCGGGGATGTCTCGGCTGCCTGATTCGGCTGACTATTTGTGTCTGCCGCCCGGGAACAATGCTGGTTGAAACGAGGCACTGGCCTTGTTTGTGCGGTCCTTCAGACGACAGACAGGAATGTCTGTATCACTTCGGGCTCGGAGCCGGCTCCGGCGGGATCCGGCGGAAGAAGCCGACGGTGGGCTGGCGGTGACCTTTCCCCAGACGCTTGAGCAAAGCCCACCCCTCTGGCGCGAGTTCCAGCTCCCCCGGGTATTCGAAAACCACGATTGCCCCGGGCTTGGCTGCGAGTCCGTCGGCGAGCCGGGCAAACAAACCGGGTGTGAGGTCCGCGATGAGTTCGTACGGCGGATCAATAAAGACCAGATCGGGGACGCCGGCAGCCAGTGCAGCGGCGGGAAGCGTGCGGGCGTCGCCTTGCACGATGGCCAGATCATGAGTGTCGCGTTTCAGGCTCTTGCAGACCGAGGCAATGTTCTGCCGCACACACGCGGCAGCCTTCGCGTTCTGTTCGACAAACACTCCGCCGGCCGCGCCCCGACTCATGGCTTCGAGACCATAGGAGCCGCTCCCGGCAAACAGATCGAGAAAACGGGCGTCGATCACCCGGGCACCCAAGCTGGAGAAAACGCCCTGCCGCATTCCGTCCGTGGCGGGGCGCACGGCGTCACCCTTGGGCACCACCAATGGAATTCCGCGAGCCTGCCCACCGCTTATTCGCATAAGACTCGGGCAAGTTGCACTTTGAACCCTTTGAAGTTACTGCCCATTCGGCCAATGTCACCGCCGCCTTCCGATCACTTCAACGGGAAAACGTTCAACGTTCCGCACTGTCGGAACCCGACTGCGACGCGCGTCCTTTCAAGAGGGCGACAGGCCGCTTGCTCGACCCGCCACTCCATCAACCCGCCGCATGGTTTTTTTCCCGATAACGGGGCTCGGGGAAATCTGGATGGATCCGGTTAGCGGTCCGACGGTCCACCTCGTCAGCCTCCATGAATTCGCTCAATTCTTTAACGCTTAATGATCACATTTCACCGGAAAAACACGCTGGCTGAGCGCGTGAAACCGCTTCATCCAGGCCGGCGAAGTCCGCCCGATGGATCCCGTTTTAGCTCCTGGGTGTTAGGGATGATCACATAGCATTTGCACCTGACGGGCCGCCTGCCATGTTCCGCCCTCGTCTTGGTGCACGCCCTTGAACGCCGATCGCCGCAGCTCCTGTGCAAGACATCCGTATGCTCGTACTGCCCATGAACGCCCGTCCTCTCGCCTGTTTGCTCCTCACGAGCTTGCTGGCGGGGCTTGGCCATGCGGGGACGCCTGATCTCGGGATCCGGGAACGCGAGCAAAACTTCTGGCCGGTCATTGTCCGTCAAAGTGAGCCCGTGGCGCGCCGGGTCGATGAATGGAGCGCCGCCGGTCCCCTGATCTTCCGTCGCCCCGCCGCCACGCGCGAGGGATATACGGCAAGCGGCTTCCGGCCGTTTTGGGTGCAACTGCACAATCAGGACGGCGAGTTCCGGTCAGGCTCGTTCTTATATCCGCTTTTCAATTACACGGTCGACGAAAGCACCTACAAGTGGAACATCCTCCAATTCATCCGGCGTTGGGGACGCCGCTCCGGAGCGGAGGCACCGCAGAGCATTTTTGAGCAACGGAACGAATTCGAAGTGTTCCCCTTCTGGTTCTCGCGGGAAAGCGGCGACCCGGAGATGAACTACCGTGCCCTCTTCCCCATTTACGGTACGGTTAAGAACAAGCTGGGGTTTGAACGGCTCTCCTGGATCGGTTTCCCGCTGTACGTGGAGAACGAGAAACGCGGGGCGATCACCACCTCCACGCCCTGGCCCATTGTCCGCGTCACCCGCGGCGCCGCCCTCGGCTGGGGTATCTGGCCACTCTTCAACTATGTCGAACGCCCCGGCGTCTCGCGCCAGGAAACCTATCTCTGGCCGCTGGGTTACAATGTGACCCGCTACCCGTCGCCGGACGATCCGGCGGGAACCGCTCTTCGGCGCGATATCGGTGCCCTGCCCTTCTATGCCCGCAGCACGGGTCCCGGCTATATCAGCGAAAACTATCTGTGGCCGTTTTTCGGATACACCGAGCGCACCGCCCCGGTTCGCTATAGCGAGCGCCGCTATTTCTGGCCCTTTCTCGTCCAAGGCCGCGGGGAACAACGGTACGTCAACCGCTGGGCGCCGTTCTATACTCACTCGACCAGCAAGGGAACCGATAAGCGCTGGTATATGTGGCCGATGCTGCGCCGTGCCGAGTGGACCGAGCGGGAGGTCGAACGGGAGCGCACCCAATTCCTTTACTTTCTCGATTGGGACGAAGTGCAACAACGCGCCGGTCCCTCCACGGCCGCGGCCGCGCGACTTACGCACCTCTGGCCGCTGTTCAGCCGGTGGGATAATGGAGCGGGTAAAATGCAGTGGCAGTTTCCGAGTCCCTTGGAGGTGCTTTTCCCTGGAAATGAGCGCGTCCGGCTCACGTGGTCGCCGTTGCTCACCCTGGCGCGACACGACCAGCAGGCCGTCGGCGAGGAGCGCACCTCCTTCTTCTGGGACGCGATCACGTACGAGCGTTCCGAAAAAGAGCAACGGAGCGAGTTTCATCTCGGCCCGATCCTGAGCGTCGCACGCGGGCCGGAAGAGAAGCGCATCGCGATTGGCAATGGTCTGCTCGGCTTCAATCGGCGCAACGGGCGCGGGTGGAGATTGTTCTGGATGGATTTTCCCGCTAAACTTGGTGCTCCGGCGCCCACGCTCCGCTGACATGAGACAATTCACCCGCATTCTCGAAGGCTTCGGAAGCACGTTGCTGCTCCTGATCAAGAGCATGTCGTACCTGCCGACACTGCCCCGCCAGTTTCACCGCTTCATCGAGCAGTGCTATCTGATTGGATACACGACGCTGCCCATCGTGGCGATCCTTAGCTTTTTCATCGGCAGCGTCCTCGCGCTGCAAGCGGGATACGCGATGCAGAATTTCGGCGCCAAACAGTTTATCGGCACCCTGGTGGGCCTCTCGATGGCGCGCGAACTCGGACCGGTGATGGTCGCGATTCTGCTCGCCGGACGCGTCGGCTCGGCGATCACGGCGGAACTCGCGTCGATGAAAGTTTATCAGGAAATCGACGCACTCGAGACCATGAACATCCCGCCCGCGCGCATCCTCGTGATGCCCCGGCTGGTGGCCGTGCTGGTAATGGTACCGGTACTCACCATCATTGCCGATCTCGTCGGATGGTTCGGCGGCGCGATCGTTTGCAAATACACCTCCTTCATCGCAATCGATCCGCCCGCGTATTTCTCCGCCTTACGGAGATTCATGACCTTCGAAGATGTGCTCAACGGTCTGATCAAGGCGGAGGCCTTCGGCTTTGCCGTGGTGCTGGTCTGCTGTAACATCGGATTAAATACGCGCGGCGGTCCACGCGAAATTGGCGCCTCGGTGACCCGCGCAGTGGTCACCTCCCTCATTACCATCCTCGTGCTCGATTACTTCGTGACCAAAGCCCTGATGTGACCGCCATGGCGAATCCAGACCCCTTTACCACCCGCAACCCCTTCACGGACGTCGAGTCCCCGGCGGTGTCCGTCACCATCGAGGATCTATCGAAGAGCTTCGGCACGGTCGAGGTCCTCAAGCATATCAGCTTCAAGGTCGAACCGGGGGAAATTTTCGTCCTGATGGGGCCGAGCGGCTCGGGGAAGAGCGTGCTGATCAAACATATCGTGGCGTTGGAGCAACCGACGGCAGGCCGGGTAACCATCGACGGCCGCGATGCCGCCGATCAGGCGACGCGGGAAAAGGTCCGGATCGCGCTCGTGTTTCAGGCCGGGGCGCTGTTCAACTCGATGTCGGTCTATGATAATCTGGCGCTCTATCTGCGCGAGCATCGGATCGCCAACGAAGCCGGGATTCGCGAGAAAGTGATGCGCGCCCTGCAAATCCTTTCCCTCGAAGGGGCGGTGAAGAAATTTCCCTCGGAACTTTCGGGCGGCATGAAGAAACGCGTGGCGATCGCGCGCGCTTTGGTGATGGAACCGCAGCTGATGCTGTATGATGAGCCGACCAGCGAACTCGATCCGGTCATGGGAGCGACCATCAGCGAAATCATTGCGACGTTGAAGGACGACTATCACGTCACCAGTATTGTCGTTTCGCATGACCGTGATTTGGCACTCAGCATCTCGGATCGGGTCGGAATCCTGATGGGCGGAGAGCTGATTTTTCTCGGGCCACCCTCGGAACTGCGCCACCCGAAGGACCCGCGCGTCGATGACTTCCTCAATCCCAGAATCGATTTAAAGAATCCCCGTTTCAAGAAATTGGAGACCTGATTACCATGAACAATATGCAGCAAACCGCCCGGGTCGGGCTTTTCTTCCTGCTGGGGCTGGCCCTCACATGGGTCACCTTCGAAACCCTGAGCGGCGGCAAGGTCTTCAAGGACCAGGGTTACAACGTCGTCGCCGGCTTTCAGACCCTGAAGGAACTCACCGACGGCGATGAAGTCCGCATGGCCGGCGTCAAGATCGGCGAAGTGGAGCGGACGCGCCTGTCCGGACGTCGCGCGGAAGCGCTGCTCCGGATTGCGCCAGGCTATCAGATCAAGAGCGACGCCACGGCGACCATCGTCATGGCCGGCTTGATCGGCACCAACTACATCTCCATCACGTTGGGAACGGAGTCCGCGCCGTATCTGGAAGATGGAGACGAGATTCAGACCACAAGTTCGCCGGATTTGAATGCGGTGATGGCGCAGATCGGCGAGATCGGGAAGAAGTTGGAAGGCGCTTTGGGCGACCTTGGCGGCGCTTTATCGGGTAATGGCGCGAGTCCGGGCATCATCCAGAAAGTCGACCAGCTCGTAACCGAAAACCGGGAGTCCATCAAACAGGCCACCTCGAATCTTCAGCAGATCACGGACAAGGTGAACAAAGGTGAAGGCACCCTCGGTCGCTTGATTAATGACTCCTCGCTGCATGACGAACTCGTGGCCTCGATGGGCGAGATCAAGTCCGGCGCCGCGGAGGCGAAGAACTTCATGGCCAACGCCCAGTCCATCATCGATCAGGTCAAATCCGGGAAGGGCGTGATTGGCGCCCTGGTTTTCGACGAGACGGCGGCGGGCGATCTTCGGACGTCGCTGGCCAACTTCCGCACCATGTCGGACAAGCTCTCCAAGGGCGAAGGCACGTTGGGCAAACTCATCAGTGATGACAGCATGCTAACCGATGTGCAGGCCATCATGAAGAAAGCGGACCGGGCACTTGACGGGCTGGATGACACCGGCCCCATCACGGCCGTCGGCATCATCGCCAACGGGTTGTTCTAATTAGTTTAAGACCCAGGCATTATTGCCTGGTACGACGCGACACGAATCGAACCCCGGACACTATACGGTCTGGGGTTCGCAGTTTCAGCGTTAGATCTTCGCTCCGCCTTGGGCGATATTCCGCGCCCGGAGGCGGAGGCCATTCAGACGAATAAAACCGGTGGCGTCCGTCTGATTATACCAGCTCTTCACGCCTTCCATGGACGCGATCTCCATATCGTAGAGCGAGTACTTCGACTTGCGGCCGCACGTGATGATATTGCCCTTATAGAGCTTCAGACGGACGGTGCCGGTCACAAACTTTTGACTCTCGTCCACCAGGGCCTGCAGCGCTTCGCGCTCGGGGGCGAACCAGAATCCATAATAAACCAGCTCGGCATACTTTGGAATCAAGGAGTCGCGCAGATGCATCACTTCACGATCCATGGTGAGCGATTCCACCTGGCGATGACCCTGCATTAGAATCGTACCGCCGGGGGTTTCGTAGACGCCGCGGGACTTCATGCCGACAAAACGATTCTCCACCAAGTCGACGCGGCCGATGCCGTGTTTGCCGCCCAGTTTGTTCAGGACCTTAAGGACACCAGCGGGGGAAAGCCGCTTGCCGTTCACGGCGACGCAATCGCCCTTTTCGAATTCGAGCTCGACGTACTCGGCCTTGTTCGGCGCGTCTTCGGGCGAGACGGAAAGCTTGAACATGCCCTTGTTGGCCTTGGTGGTCGGATCAAACCAGGGATCCTCGAGAATTCCCGCTTCATAGGAGATATGAAGGAGGTTGCGATCCATGGAATACGGCTTCTTGAGCGAGGCCTCGACCGGAATGTCATGCTCCTTACAATACGCGATCATCTCGGCGCGGCCGGGAAACTCGTCACGGAACGTATCGATCTTCCAGGGCGCGAGGATCTGTAGATTCGGCGCCAGCGCCATATAGGTGAGCTCAAAGCGGCACTGGTCGTTACCCTTGCCCGTGGCGCCGTGCGCGACGGTGTCGGCCTTTTCCTTCTTCGCGATGTCGATCTGCGCCTTGGCGATGAGGGGGCGGGCGATCGAAGTACCGAGAAAATATTGCCCTTCGTAAATCGCGTTGGCGCGAATCATCGGGTAGATGAAATCGCTGGCGAACTCCTCCACCAGATCGAGCGTATAGTGCTTCGAAG
>CAYVDZ010000256.1:0-7303 GCA_964450575.1 uncultured Opitutus sp. | reverse complement strand
GAGCTCGCGCTCACACACAATCCTTCGGCGCTGCTCAACGCGCCGCCGATGCCGGCTCTTTGCCGCCCGCAAGGCATTCGTCGCGAAGAGCTCGCTGGCCGGAAGCACGGCGCGCGGGCGGGTCGGATCACGCCCGAGCGCGTCGCTCTCGCCTTGGTTATTCCAGACCAGCGGGCCGAGCGTGACGGGATCGATCACGAAGTCGGCCCGGCGATAAGTGCGTTCGAGACCATCGACCAGCCATGCGGGTAACTCCGGCACCCGTCCCTGAAGGAGAAAGTGCACATGGCCGGGGGAAATGCTCAGGCCGGCGGCGTCGAAGAGGGATTCATCAATATACGCGATCGACGCGTGCATATCGCGATCGCTGAGACGCATGCTCAGCGCTATATTAACTCCGCCTCCCCGCGGAGACTCGCCGGGGCTCACCCGATCTCCGGCCTCTGATAACTCGCGCTGAATTTCCGCGCTCACCGTCCGCCGCTGATCCTGGCCGTAGAGGACAAACACTTCCGGCACATCCATCCGAGCCAAAAACTCTTCCGGCACCAGCACCCGCACGAGCTGCAGTTTGGCCAGCCACGCTTCCGCGAGGGTGCGAGTGGTGGAAGCCGAACAGCGCGAAAGAAACTCGGTGCCGCCTGCGTTCACATAGAGCCACGGAACGTTGGAGATCGACTCCTCAACCAACATCGGAGGCAACTCCACCGTCTGTACCGGCGTCACCGTAGCGGCCGTGACCGTCGAACCGGGCGCGGAACCAGCCTCCGGGTCCGACTGCGGTGCCTGCGGCTGCGCTGACAGACTCAGCCGACTTGCGTACACGACAAGTGCGAACCACAGCGCGCGGTTGAAGTGTTTCATTTCTCCTCCGTGGTCAACCCGGTCGTTACAGCGGGATTTTGAAGATGCCGATTGAGAAATACCTCCATCTTTCTGTACACAACAGCGCGTGAGCCCGGTTGCTCCGCCGCGAAACCGGCATCGATTTCATTATAGTCAGGTGGGCGTCCGAGGCCTTCCAAGCGGGCGCGCAGGGTCGCGTTCGACGCATCGATCGCCGCGTGGCGGGTCGGCTCGACGAGGAGCAGCACCGGTTGCGTCAGCACCTCCGCCTGATCCAGCACCGATAACTTTCTCCAGTCCGTATCCGGGTGATCGATCAGCGCAGCGGGAATATCGCGCGGCGGTTTCGCCGCGGATACGACGCCCCCGACTTCGTGCGGGCGCAGCCACGGACGCAGCTCCATCGGCGCATCGATCGCAATGCCACCGCGAAACACTTCGGGGTGGAGTTGCAGGGCCCGTACGGCCAGATAGCCACCAAACCCCCGGCCGAGTGTCACCACGCGCCGACGGTCAAAAGGACGATCGGGGGTCCGCGCCGCCAGCCACTCGATCGCCGTTCGCGCATCCTTCACCGCCACGCGATCCACCGCGGTTCGCAACGCGGCGAGATCTTCCGGCCTCACGCCAGCGACGCTGCGATGGTTCAAACGAACCACGGCAAAACCCAGATCCGCGAAGACTTGCGCCTCGGGATCAAACGGCTGCTGCGCGCCCCCGGGGAAGCCCGACGGGAAAACCACCAGAAGTGGCGGCGGAGCGAACGACGGCGTGCGGGGCCAGGTCAGATAACCGCTGAGCCGCGCGCCATCGGGCGCATCGTATTCGAAAAAGCGGGTGTCGTTGAGTTTCTCACTGCTCAGCCACGGCGCGCGCCGGAGAATTTCCAACACGATATCCTCCGGCCGTTGATATATAAAAATGCGGCCGGGATCGCTGCCGCCCGTGACCCGAAAAAGCACCCGCCCACGCGTGTCACTCCACTCCAGAAGCTCGACGACCCGACGTGGAAATTTATACTCCAGCTCCCGCTGTACCCCACCCAACTCGGCATCGTGCCAGATCGTCGTCGGATGCACACCGTCCTTGCGCTCACCGACGACCTTGAGCCGATAGGGATCAAAAACCTGCGGCTCACCGGGCGGCACTGGCCAGTCGCCTCCAAACTCTCTGATGCTGCCGGTGCGGATATCGACCAAATATTGCGCCGGCACGCTATAGGCCCCGCGCGTTTGAATAATCAGCTGTTCCCGATCGCGCGGCAGAAAACCGAGTATATCAAGGTGAGGCATGCGCCAACGGACGGGCTCGTTTCGCGTCGCCACGAGTTCCTTGGTCGTCCGCAAAAGATCAGCAAGCGTCCGCCGTGCCTCCGCGGGTGTCTCTTGAAAATGATTCGCGTCGACCAACGTTCCGCGCTGCTGCCCATTGGCATCCACCGCCATGATGGGCGAGACGATGGTAGGGCCGTCGGGATTGGGCACCGGGCGGCCATTCGTATCCGTCACGGGAGGCAACGGGACCACGCGCTCCGTGGGCGCAAACACAAGTCGGGAGGTCGTGGCCCAGCGCAGGAAACGTGGTTGCACAGCCGGCTGCCCCTCCGCAAGCGGGGTCGTGCGGTCAGGTTCCACGAGCACCGTCTCTTTCGCCCGCGGATTATCCGGATCCATCATCACGATGGAAAAAGTCCGCCCGACCTGCGTCGTATAAGCGACGCGCTGTCCGTCAGGAGAAAGCGTGATCGTCTCGGCCAGCGGCGGCCGAAACAACGCCTCCACTCGATCGTCAAACGGCGCCGCGCGTAAAATGCCGGCAGCGGGCACGAACACGGAGATGAAAAATAGGCGGGGCAGCCTCACGTCGAAGATATCAGCTCAAGACGTGCCCCGCGCAAAGGGAAAAACCCTCCGTCAACGCGAACTGAAGCGGACCGGAGCCGCTGCCCCCACCTCACCGAGAATTGCTCCACGCCCCGAGCGGGCCTAAATGGAGTTGTACGTGACCTCCTGCACCTCCCGGCGCGGAACAATTCGTCGGGCGGCATTTTTTAGAATAACCGATCCCGAAAAATCGTCACACGGTCATGACAACCACCCACCCTCATGTTGGATCCGATTATGCCTCGGGTTATGCCAGGGGGCGGCACGCCGCGAAGGAACACATTTCGATCACGGAGAACCCGTTCCGACCCGGGAGCGCCGGCTGCCGCGGCTGGAGCGACGGTTATTACGACGAGCAAAGCGCCCGCAGCATCGCGTTTGAACGACAGAGTGCCCAGATCTGGACCAGCGACGGCACCAACTGAAACCCGCACGAACAAACCCGGGACGTCTTCGCAGTCGTGAGCGAATTTTCTTCGCCCGCGAACGTCGCGAATCGTCGCGCCGTTCATCCAAAAGATTCGCGCGCATTCAGATGATTCTCCTGTTTCGCGCGAGTTGCGGGTAATGGATGTTTTCCGGCGAGACCGTTAATTTTGGAGCGTTCGCATCGAAGTGTGAACACCGCCTCCACCCCGCCACTGTTCACTTTCGGCCTTCCTCCCTGATCATCCCGCTCGAAATTCATTCCCCGGGAAATATGCCGCGCATGGCTTGAGCCAGATGGAATGAAGGCTCGACGGCGCCCGCCACAACGGTCCCAGTCGTTGACTCCCCAACGGCCACCCTTTCCGCCGAACGCCACTCGCACCCACGTTTCATGCCTTCACTCCGTTTCGCCCTCCTGCTGGTCGGGCTGCTCGCTTCCGCAGCGTTTGCCGCCCCCGCGCCCGCGTATGACTTCTTCCTCTGCGCGAATCTGAACCGCAACTACACCATCGGCTCCAAGGTCGTCGCCAACAACGGCGTCTACCAGCGCGACGCTTCCGGCACCTGGCAGCATGTCGGTTACAACGACGGTACCATCACATCAGTCGCTTTCGATCCACGGGACCGAAACGTCATGTACACGTCTGCGCTCAACGGTCTCTGGCGCACTCTCGACGGCGGCCATCACTGGCGCATCTGCAACGACTGGAGCATGACCGAGGCGCGCGATGTCGCCCTCGATCGGAACGCCCCGGATCACGTCTACCTCGCTTTGCCCGATGGCATCGGAGTATCTACAGATCGAGGACAGACGCTCGTGCGCCGTGAGGACGGCCTGCCCGCGCGCGGCAAATATACGCAGGTGCTGCACATCGACCGCACCCGCGCCGGACGCGTGTTTGCCGGTTGTGAGACCGGTATCTACCTAACCGAAAACGGCGCCCAGCGCTGGCGCCGTGTTCTTCCCACCACCGACACCGTCTACGACATCCAGCAGTCGCCCCACGATCCGCGTCTCTGGCTCGCCGCCACCCACAGCGCCGGCCTCCAACGCTCCACCGACGGCGGGAACACCTGGGAAAAAGTCGCGTCGGCTCCCTCTACCAACCCGCTCTATAATGTAACATTTGATGTCACGCAGCCACAACGGCTCGCGGTCGGTAGCTGGAGTCTCGGCGTCCTCACCAGCGAAGACGGCGGCAGGACCTGGACCGACCGCAACGCCGGCCTGCCTGCGCCCCATCATGTCTGGCGCGTCGGCATCGATCCCGCAGGCCGGCTTTACGCGAGTGTCGCGGGACAAACGCTCTTTGTATCCGCCGATTTTGGACGCACGTGGCAGCCCGACACCATCGCCGCCGCGCAAGTTAACAAGTTTCTCCTCGTGCCCCGGAACGCTCCGTAGGTTCGCCCATCCTTCCGCCATGCCACGCGCTTTTCTCTCTGCTGTTCTCGTCACCGTCGCTGCCCTCACGGCCGCCGCTCAACCCTCTTTTGAAGGCGCGGCGCCTGCTGCCGCCCCAATCGAGGATGCCAGCCAGCGCCGCGACGATTATTTCCGCCGCGTCGATGAAGTCATCGACTGGGCTGCGGCCGGCGGCAACGCCAAGACCGACGATCCCGCCAACCTCAATCTCGCCATGATCGCCGCGCGGATCGTCCGCGGCCAGGACCTTCCGGGCTGTTCACAGCGCGTCATCGGGATGATGCGTGAGCCCGGCACCGGTCCTTTCTGGATGTTTCCCAGTGTCTGCATTGCCTATCTCGGCCGCGATCGTCTCTCGCCCGAAGCGCTGGCGTCGATCCGGACCGCGTGGCGCACCACCCGACAGCTGCGCGGTGACACCGAAAACCATTTCGTGATGTATTATATTTCGCTGTTTCTCATGGCGGAACTCTATCCCGATGAGCCCGCGGAAACATGGTACAGCGGCAAGTCCTCCGCGGAGAATCTGGCCGAGGCACGCTCCTATATCCTCAACTGGATCGATGTCACGGCCACTGTGGGCCAGGGTGAATTCAATACCACGCATTATATTGGCGAGTATGTCATACCAATCCAGTTCCTGGCCAATTGGTCCAAGGACCCGGCGATGCGACAACGCGGCCGCATGATGCTTGACTGGCTCTTTGCCGAGCTCGCCGCCACGACGCTCAACGGCGTCATGCGTGGGCCCAATTCCCGCACCGACGAAGGCTCCGTCATTGAGCGGTGGAATGCCATGGCGTCTTATTTCAGCTGGCTCCTCTTCGGCAATACTCCACCCACCGCCGGCTACAGCGGCTGGGGCCTTTACTTTGCGCCGCTCGCGAAGAACTACGAAGTGCCCGAGGTGATTTACCGCATCGCCACGGATCGCTCCGGCGATTTTGTCCAACGCGACCGGGCGCGGACCCGTCCCTTCTGGCGTTATAGTGACGAAACGTCGCCGCCAGTGCACAAAACCAATTACCTACGAAAAGACTATGCGCTGGGCTCAACGCGCGGCGGACGGATCGATCCCCTGCAGTCGCATGTGTGGGATGTCACGTGGGCCGAGGCCGATCCGCGCGGAAAGCACAATACGCTGTTTTCACTGCACCCGCACTCCGCGAGCGAAATCATGCAAGCCTCGTTTGTCTTCTATCCCGAGCCGATGATCAAGGGCGTCACCTTCGAGGGCAAACCATCCTACGATTCACCTGACAAAGTCCTCGGCAGCTCACCGTACGAGCAGGTGTTCCAGGACCTCGACACGGTCATCTCCCTCTACGACATCCCGGCCGGCACGCGTTTCCCGCACATCAATGGTTTCTTTTCGAAAGACCTCGTTGATTTCACAGAGGATTCCTCCGGCTGGATTTTTGCCCGCGGCGGCAACGCCTATCTGGCCTATCGGCCGCTCGCGCCGTATCATTGGATCCCATACCTCCACTACACCAGCGGCTGGGCGAAGGCGCGGCTCGACCTCGGCGGGCGCATTCTCACCAGCCCCCATCTCAAGAACGGCACCATCGTGCAGGCTGCCAGCGCAAGTGAGTTTGAGAGTTTCGTCGCCTTCCAAGCCGCCATTAAGGCGCTCACCTTGTCGTTCAAACTCGAGCCCGCCCCTACCGTATCGATGACGACACTACGGGGTAAGAAGGTCGCTTTTTCGTACGGCCAGACGCCCCAAGTGGACGGCCGCGCGATCGATTATAGCAAATGGAAACTCTTCCAGGGGCCGTACCTCAACGCCGAAATCGGCGGTCGCAAGCTGAGCATCACTCACGGCCAACTGGAGCGCGTCCTCGATTTCAACACCCTTACAGTCACCGACCGCGTCAGGGAAACCACGCCCGTTCCGTGAGCCCTTCCGGCCGGTTTCCGAGGCCTTGGTGCGCTCTCACGATGAAATCTTTTCGAGCTTCACCAATCGACCGTACGCCACCCACTCGGCAATGAATAAACTGCCGTCTTGATCAAAAGCGGCATCATGCGGACAAACGAATTTACCCGGCACGAAATGGTCACTGGTTTTGGTGCGAAGCGCGCGCACTTCCGACTTGGTCGTCCATCCGTCGCCCAGGTTTGCCAGCGTCTGGTAGTTTTCATCGACGAGCGTCACCCGTGCGTCGAGATCGGGGATCACGGCGAGTTTCCCTAATTGATCAAAATGCCGGGGCGAACGCACGGGCGTCGGAAGGAAACGACGGCGCCCTTTGGGCGATGGGAAAATTTTGCGAGGCTCGGAAGCCGCGGCTGAGCGCCCACCCGCAGAACGGCGAAACCCACTTCGAGAGTCGGACTTCTGTTAGGCCGGAGAAGGTGCGTCACGCGGCTCCACCATCACAGTAAAATGAAACGTTGAGTCGCACCCCGGTTCGTTTGGGGTCGTTTGTTTGCAACCATCGCCTTTCGACCGAGATTGCGCCTGGAATATTCCCACCATCATTCGCATGCAGGATTGCGCCCAATGATTCCTTGCGGAAGAATCGAAGACGACCACGCGAGTCGCATCCCGGATTCAGACCCGTTTCCATCACTATGATAATCAAACGCGCCACGGCAACAGCCACGAAACGAGGACCCGCCGACTATTTTACCGGATCGGTTTGGCTGGATGAAGTCACCAGCGCGCCGTACGCCTCTGACGTCAGGGTCAACGTCGTGCCCTTCGACCCCG
>CAYVDZ010000255.1:0-7344 GCA_964450575.1 uncultured Opitutus sp. | reverse complement strand
CGCGCCCCCGTCGGGTGGCAGCGGCAGCGACGGCACTTCCACGAACACCGGCGGCCGACCACGTCGGTTGTCACCCGCCGCGCCGGCTTGGAGTCGGCGCCGCAGGTCGTAGTAACTGAGCTTTAGCGCCGTCGTCGTGCGACTCAGACCGTGGATCCGCGCAAGGTCCGTCGCCGCTTGCCAGAGATCTTCAGGAATACGCTGGCCGGGTCGTCGCGTGGCCCGCCAAGTCTTGAGGCGTTGCGCCAGCGTTTGCAGTTCCGCGGACGCCGCGCCCAGTGAGCTCGTTGATGTCTTTGCCATGGTTCCGCCCATCGTAGCAGGAACCCGCCCCGGAGTTACGCACGCTTGCCGAAGCTACACCATGAAACCGGTTCGCCGTCGTCACGTTCATCTCGCGATCGGAATGATGCAGCCGGTGAAATTGCCACAGAAATGGGATCACGTGATTGAGCCGATGCCATAGGTACGTCCAACTATCGAGAAGTAGAATCGCCAGCATCCAACTCGCGACCGCAGGTAATGGCAGCCAGTGCAGCAAACCAAATTGATGGGTCGCGCTCCACGTCGCGATGATGGCCCACAGACCGACAAAAACGCCAGCCACGACGACCGCGTTGAGCAGACCAAAGCCGAGATTCGTCGCAGCGTTGAGCGCCCGCCGTTTCAGCATGCCCTCGCCTTGCGTGAACGCCGCAAAATAGGGCGACATCAGCTCCCAAACGAGGAGCACAACGAGCATCCCGATCGAGAGCGGCAGTCGATAACTCGCGATGTCACTGGACCCATTCATCGAAGGCTAATCGAAGCGCGAACGGGCCCATCAGCCAGTCGAAATATTCGGCTGGCGGCGACCCGGAGCTATAGTGGCTACCGGAGGTACCGCGAAGAAGCGAGGTGCGAGACACGCGGTTGCTCACGGTGCGAACGACTTCATCCAGGCAATCTGGGGCCATTCGACGTCCAAGTCCACGGGCTGCGGCGCACCCGGCGTACTGCGGCCGTTCTTTATATAGGCGACGAGCTGTCGCCCCAGATCGCGGACGACCTCGGGATGGACCTCGACTAGATTATTCTTCTCGGCCAGATCCTGGCTCAAATCATATAACTGCAAGGCAGGCAGGTGATCGACCTTATCCGCCACGGGCCGGCCCCAGGGTGCAGGCGAAGTGGTCGGATAAGCCCAACCGCCGGAGTCAGGGCAAAGCAGGAGTTTCCATTTTCCGGAGCGAATCGCAAACGAGCCGTTTTCGGAATGATGCACGAGCGCGCCGCGCGGCGTGCGAGGCGTCTCACCACGGAGCAAAGCCACCATGCTCGTGCTATCTTCGCCAGCAGTTTCGGGTAGTTTCACCCCCAGGAGCTCCGCGCAGGTGGCGAGCAGATCGACCTGGCCGATCGGTTCCGCACAGCGCGTCCCGGCGGGTACGACGCCTGTCCACCGGGCAATAAACGGCACGCGATGGCCACCCTCGAAGAGGTCGGACTTCGCCCCGCGCAGGCCGTTACTCGGGTCATGGTTGAAAAGCGCGTGGTCCGGAATGTTGGCAGCGGGCGCGAAGCCGTTGTCGGCGGTGAAGATCACGAGCGTGTTCCGACCGAAACCATGGGTATCCAAAGCGGCGACAATCTGGCCGATATCGGAGTCCACTTGGGCGACGAAATCGCCATACGGCGTCGTCCGGGTTATTCCCTCGAAGCCGCGCGTCGGCAGAATGGGGGTATGCGGCGAAGCGAGCGGCACGTAGAGAAAGAACGGACGCGACTCACGACTCGCCGCGCGCTCGGTGATGAACTGCAAAGCCTCACCGACCACGCGGGGGTGCAATTCGTCCATCTTGAAATCGTCGCTAATCACACCGCCGCGCCAGAGCTTGGGCGAAGCGCTGTCGCCGATGGTTCCAGTGGGAACACTCACCGCGCGATCGGCCGCGAGCCACACGTAGGGAGGCATGTCGAGGGACGCACTGATTCCGAGAAAACGATCGAACCCATGCGCCAGCGGCCCACCGGTAAACGGCCGGGCGAAATTAACGTCTTCCGGCGCAGGTCCGGTGCGCTGCCAATTCACACCCAAGTGCCACTTCCCAAAGATCGCGGTCTCATAGCCGCTTTGCTTGAGCAATGCGGGGACCGTCAAACGTCCCGGCTCGAGGAGCGCGTCGTCGTAGCCACGGGTTACGCCGCGTTTTAAACGGCCCCGCCAGGCGTAGCGGCCGGTCAGCAACGCATAACGACTGGGCGTGCAAAGCGACGAGGCGGAGTGGGCATCCGTGAACGTCATACCCTCGGCCGCGAGCCGATCGAGCTGGGGCGTTTTCCAGGCGCTCTTCGGATTGAGACTCGACACATCGCCCGGCCCCATGTCGTCGGCATAAATATAGACGATATTCGGCCCGGCCGGGTTCGCCGCGAGGGCAAGCGTGGGTGCGAGAACGAACAAGGCGGAAAAAACAAGTCTCTGAAGGAGCATGGGAAAGCGAACGGGGTGCGTGGTTAAACCGAGCCCGGGAAAGAAAAAGGCCGGCTCGAAACTGAAGCTCATAGGCAATTAACAGCGCCGCAAGGCAGATTACCAGCTTCGGTTTTGCTGCGCATGGTCGGCGGCGAACTCAGCCAGGCGTAACTGATTTTCCGGATACGCCGGCAGTTGAAGGATCGAAAGGTGACACAGACATTCCTGTCTGTAATCAGCGGAAAGTGATACATACATTCCTGTCTGTAGTCGGCGGAAGGTAGCACAGACATTCCTGTCTGTAGTCAGTGGGAATCATTCATCGGAACAGACAGGAATGTCTGTATCACTTCGGATCTCCCTCATCCGCCATGTCGAACCACGCTTACTTCAAGGGCGAGAAATCCGTCGGAATCAGAAAGACCGACTGCACCTTGGCCGTGATCTTCCCGTCTTTTTCCGAGGCGGTCCGCGCTTTCGCCCAATCTGCATCTTCGCGGAATCCTTTCCAGGACGCCGCGGCGGCATCGCGACTTGAGTGCGCGAGGAAATAGATCAACGTGCTGCCCGCACCCTTATCGGTTTCGACCGGATGGAAATAACCCAGATTGGTCATCCCGTGTTTCGCGAACAAAGCGACCGTGTGATCGCGGAACCGCGCATCCAGATTGCTCAGTTTGCCGTCGGGCGCGGTGTAGGTGCGAAGTTCAAAGATACGTGCCGCGCCCGCGCGTTTGCCGGCGCCCATCGCTTTCGAAAAATCCGTGGACGCGAGGAAAATGGACTCGGCCTTCGCCACGATCCGACCATTCGCTTCGGTCTTCTTCTTGACCTGCTGCCACTCCGGATCGGCACTGAACGCTTTCCACGATGCTTTCGCGGCGTCGCGACTCTTGTGCTCGAGCAAATAAACGAGCTTGTCCGCGGAACCATCCTTCGCTTCCGCCGGTACCCAGTAGCCCACGTTCACCATCCCATGACGGGAAAACAGCTTGAGCGTGTGCTCGCGAAACCGGGCGAGCACCGCGGCCTCGTTGCCCGGCGTGGCGGTGTAGGTTCGCAATTCGTACACGGGGCCGGAATCGGAAGCGGCCTGAAGCGAAATGGCGCCAAAGCAGGCAAGAACAAGGGCGAGAAAGCAGGGGATGAATTTCATAGGATTGACGAACCGACCGACACTCATCGACCCAGCAGCCAAGTCAACGCCGCGTCCTGCTCGGCGCCAAAAACCGGGACGAACCGGGCGCAGCCTCCAGGACCCACCCAGTTCGCCGGCACTCGGTTGGCTTGAGGCCACCCCCGAACAATCCGCAAACAAATGCCCGCGGAGTCATCCACGGGCCAGGCGCCGGTTCGGAGGCCGGCAACCAATCAATACAGCCATCGCAAGCCAATGGTATAAAGGATCGCATCCGGAGCGTCCTTGATCTGGTGATACGAACCGGAGACAATCCCGGCCAGATTACGGTTGAGCCAGTGGCTGGCCTCGACGCGAAAGTCGATGGTGTCATTCCGCGCCGTCCGACTGTCGAAGCTGTCAGCATACCCGATCCCGGCGTTGACGGCGGTCCGCTCGCCCATCGGCACCTCGTACCCGGCGCGCACCGACCAGATCATGCCGTTGTCGCGGTCGGAAACTCCCGCCAGAGTCACCCGATCCCAGGCGTGACCGATCGAACCGCTGAAGTAGGCGCGGCCATACTCGTTGCGATTATAGGTCAGGAGACTCAGGCTGGCCGCATGCTTGGAAAGGCTCAACTGATCGCCGGAGACGTCACTGTAGTCATAGGAGAAGCCCAGATCATATTTGGGCGAAAGCGGCACGTTGAATTTCGCTGAGCCACCGGGCGCCTGATCATAGCGGGAGCCACTGTAATCGAAATAGGTGAAGTCGACGCCGGCGTACGGCTTTCCGATCAAACCGGCTTCCGAGGTGGCGGGGGCGGCGACAACGTCGGCGCTGAGAAACAGCAGAAACGCGGCTGCGACCGCGACAATTCTTGATTGGGAGTTCATAATGGTTGGGTTTGGTTGGGTCACAGGTGTCCGCTCGAGTCCGAGCGAGCCTGAAGCGCAATCCTCCCGGTCCCAGGGGTTGTCCAACGCGAAACCGACACCCCAGCCCCATTTGGAAATTCTTTACGTCACCCCGGGCAGCTTCCGGCATCCGAAGACTGGCGGCGCCCCTTCAGACGCGCCGCATTATAGCCACCTCCCCGTTTAGAACGTGCCCTTGATGCCAAACGTCCACAGCGAACCGAACCCAATCCGCTGCCGGAACTGCGCATGCTCGGGCGTGCTGGGTCCATAAACCTGCACATCGTCCGTGGCATCACCGAAATTCCGCAAGTTCGCAAAAACGGCAAAGCGTTTATAGAAGTAGAACTCGCCATTCAGATCCAAATAAAGCCGCTTCGACCAATACGTAAACGTGCCCGGCTCGATGCTGGCACCATTGGCAATGGCCGCCCGCCGTTGCTTGCCGCGGTAATTCCAGTTCGCGCGCAAAACATAGCGCGCCCGCGAGAGACTAAAGCCCCAACTCCCACTCCGTGGCACAAAGCCGGGAAAGTTCGTCGCGGCCGGCCCGAGCAACCGCTGCGAACTGCCGTTCGCGAAGATCTGCACGCCCCGCGCCCACGACGGCAGAAAGGTCAGCGCCTGCTTGTAGTTCACATTGATCCCCTGCATGCGCACGGTGTCCTGAATATTGAACTGGGTCGCGACATCGTAGTCCCCGTAAATCGTGGGATCGAGATCGTAGAGTTGCAGAAACTCCGGCGTGGGCCTTATTACGGTGGCACCGAAGAAGTTTTCAAAGTCGCGACGAAAGGCGCCAATCGAAAGCTGGCCCACACCTTTAAAATAATACTCGAGCCGGGTATTAAACGTTTTCGCGCTCCACGCCTTGATCCCGATGTTGCTCACCGTAATCCGGTTATTGGACGCCGGCGGACTCTCCGTATCCGGCAGCGTCACGCCACCCGCATACTGATTAAAATCCGGCCGCCCGATTGAGGTATAGACCGCGGCACGTGCGATCAAATCCTCGCGAAGATTGAAACTGGCATTGAGGCTGGGAAAGAGGCGGAGGTACTCCTTCTCGGCTTTCGCGCCGCGATCAATATAGGTCAAAACCGAGGTCTGCAACGCATCGGTCGTGATCAGGAGCGGCCTGCCATTCGCACCGAGGACCGGTTGGCCCTGGATGTTGCGCTGAATGTTGCGCGACGGATCCGTCAGCGGTCCCGCCGCCTCGATGTTCGTCTGCTCCGCCCGCACGCCGCCGACGAGTTTCAGCCGCCGTTCAAAGAGACTCAGGTCACCGCGTACGTACGCAGAAGAAACGAGCTCTTCGGCGCGCTTCGACAGCGTGATCGGAGAGCGATAATTATTGTTCGCGTTCTGCGTCCAATGAGTGGGATTCGCGACGAAGTGCTCATAGAGTTTCTCCGCACTGACGCCTCCAATCTTCGGAAAGCCATAGGGCGCCACGCGGCTCGAATAACTCGGGTCGATGAAGGGCGCCGCCAGATCATCGTTCCCCATCGGCACCGTGCTGGCGCGTCCGTCGGCGCCAACGAAACTAAACGTTGGGACCATGGCCCGCTGGTCGCGAACACCTTTACGGAAGTCCACCCCCGTCTTCAGCGTCAAAGGCAGACGGCCATAAAAGTCCCGCCGCACATTCGCATAGAAGGTCTTCTGCGTATCGTCCGTGCTGCGTTCATTATGGCCGGCCGAGGTGACCACGTAACTGTTAAGTGAATACGGATCCACCGGCACCCCGGCCGCATCGGTCACGGTGATGACGCGAGGCCGCAAATAGAAGATATCATCGAAGGCCACCGTCAGCCCCGTCCGGCGCGACGTGGTCGTCGCGAAGAACCCCGGATCGATATTGCGCTGGCGATTCTGGGCCCGGGAAAGGGCCGTGCCTGCGTCCATTTTCCAAATCGGGCCATCGTGGCGCCAGACCATCGAAGGCATATAGGTCCAGTTCGTGCGGCTGTTGCCCATCGTGACAAGCTGCACATCCCCCGCTCCCGCGGCGCCCCGGGTTGAGGTGGTCGTGAACTGGCCAGGGAGGACGCGATTCACGTTAAACGTGAGTACATTATGATTGATCAAGACATCAAACGTGGACGCTTGGAACGCCACCGTGATGCGGTCGTAGTCGGTCAGCTTGTAGTCAATGGTCGCACCGATCGAACTCCGCTTGGTTTCCTTGCCGCTGTTGCGAACAATGTAGCTCGTAAGATAGGGCTGGTCGAAGGTGGTGTGCGGGAACGCCGCCCCATTCGTCGCCGCCTGCGTGCCGCGCCAGGTATTCTGGGACTGCGGTTCGCCTGAGTACTGCCGGTTGAACCCACCGGACAACGTGTATCCAAAACGCTTGTTCACGGGGGCGACATAGGAAAAGTCCGCACCGGGATGAATCTTTCGGGTGGGCTTGCGCGGCGCCGGTGTCTTGCTCCAGTTTTTCGCGTCGTCGCGCATCATGACATAGGTGCTGAAATTAAAGACCGGTTTGGTGCGTTCAAAGGCGCTGCGCGGAACCATGTTAACCGAGCCGGCCAGCGCCGCCCCTTGAGAATCCGGCGTCGGCGAGAAGGAGACTTCGACGCGGGACAAATTATTGATCGAGATCTGGTCCAAGCCGACCGAACGATTGGTGCCGCCGGCACCGCCGCCAACCGCACTGGCCACCCCGAACCCGTCGATGGTGACAGGCACATAATCACCGGGCACACCGTTGAGCGAAACCTCGCGCGCGTTGCCGCCCGCGTAGTCGATATTCACGCCGGGGAGAAACTTGAGAAACTCCGCCACGTTGCCTTCCGCGATGTCGCCGAATTCATCCGTCGCCACCACGTTTTTCATATTCG
>CAYVDZ010000254.1:1015-7352 GCA_964450575.1 uncultured Opitutus sp. | reverse complement strand
GTCCTGCACGCGCATCGTTTCATCGAGCTGCGCCCTTAGCTGATCGAAATATACAATCTCCAATTTTGTCCCGGGGGCGACCGTTCCGCTCTGCGGCTCGAGCTGGCCGAGGAGCAAACGTAACAACGTGGTTTTGCCCGCGCCGTTGGGACCGACGATTCCAATCTTATCCCCGCGTTCAATGCGCGCATTGAAGTCGCGCACGATCCAGCGGTCATCATAGCGGAAGTTCACGTTCTCGCAGGTTACGACTTTAAAACCCGTGCGCTCCGCTTCCTGCGCGGTCATTTTAGCCGTACCCGCGCGTTCCCGGCGCGCGGCACGTTCGAGCCGCATCGACTTCAAGGCATTGATCCGGTTCTGCGCCCGCGAACGCTGCGCTTTCACGCCGCGACGAATCCATTCCTCTTCCTGCGCGAGTTTCTTGTCGAATTGCGCCCGCTGTACTTCCTCGGCTTCGAGCACGGCCTGCTTGCGGACAAGAAAGGTATCATAATCGCAGGCCCAGCCGACGAGTTTGCCGCGATCGACTTCGATGATTCGCGTGGCGAGCTTGCGCAAGAACGCGCGATCATGGGTCACGAAGAGCAAGGCCCCGCCCCAATCGAGCAGGAATTCTTCCAGCCACTGAATCGACTCCAGATCGAGATGGTTCGTCGGCTCATCGAGCAGCAGCAACTGGGGCTCTTCAACCAGACCTCGCGCCAATAACACCCGGCGCTTTTGCCCGGCCGAAAGGGACTCAAATTCCATGTCCGCCGGCAGTCCCATTTTCTCAATGAGCCGCTCCACGCGATCGTGACGCTCCCAATCATTGTGCTCCTCGTAGCTGCCACCCTCGCCTTCAACGACGGCTTGGACCGTGCCAGTCACATTGGCCGGCACCTCTTGCCGCAGCGTCGCCACGATCGCATCGGGCGGAGAACGAAAGACCTGGCCTTCATCGGCCTGCAGTTCACCCGCAATGACTTTCATGAGCGTCGACTTGCCGGCGCCGTTGCGACCGAGCAAACACACGCGCTCACCGCGATCGATCTGGAGATTAACCCGATCGAGCAACGGTGCGCCACCAAAGCTGAGACTAACATCAAGAAGACTGACAAGTGCCATGAGAACCGACCAACGTCGAGGGTCTCGGCAGTGAAGGCAAGGCAGGGTTGTAACCCTGTTCCAACCGTGGGAGTTCGCACGCGGGCGGCCGGTCCCATCACGAACGAAAACGCCGTTGGCCACGTGCCCGACTCTCCGGGAGTGCTCCGTGGAAGCGCCTTCCCCGGCTGAACCCCGCTCTAACCACGGCGCACTCGGTCTTGCCGGCGATCACGCGGGTCGCCACCGTCCCACGATGTCTGTCGTAACGCCACCGCGCTATAATGTCCTCGGCGTGGGCGTTTCTGCGCTGACGCTCGCGAGCGCCCGCGATCACGTGCTCGGCGTCCGCGGCGAACTGCGCCGCGGATATATCTGTCTTGGCACCGCCCACGGGCTGACGGAAGCACGACGCGATCCCGAGTTGCGTGCCATCTATAACGCATCGTGGCTCACCACCCCCGACGGCATGCCTCTCGTCTGGCTCGGACCACCTGGAGTCGAGCGCGTTTACGGTCCCGATCTCATGCTCACCGTGTGTGACGCCGGACGGGCAACCGGGCTGCGTCATTACCTGTGCGGTGGCGTTCCGGGCGTGGCGGAGACGTTGCAAGACCGGCTCCGCATCCGCTTTCCGGGCGTGGAAATCGTCGGCACTTACACGCCTCCGTTCCGTCCCTTGTCCGAAACGGAGTCGGCCGCCCTGGCCGCTGACATTTCGCGAACGCGGCCTGATGTCGTCTGGGTGGGGCTCAGTTCACCCAAGCAGGAAACGTTCATGGCGCGTCACTGGCGCGCGCTCGATGCCGGTGTGCTGATCGGCGTGGGCGCGGCGTTTGATTTCCATTCCGGGCGCGTGCCGCAGGCGCCCCGGTGGATACAATGCAGCGGACTCGAATGGCTGTTTCGGCTCGGTACCGAACCGCGTCGCCTCGGACCGCGCTATTTGAAAACGAATCCGCTGTTTGCGCTGCGCGTGCTCGCCCAGCGTACCGGGTTGAAGGCGTATCCAATTGAACAACACGCCTCCCCGGCCCAGCACTGAACCATTGACCGGCGAATGGGCGCGAAGGCGGGCCGCAGTTTTTGCAAGAGCCACGTTCCGTAGCATGTTGGCGGAAGACCCATGGCCTAAACTTCCCGCAGCCGCCCCGTAACGTTAGAACAACTCGCGTTGCTGCAAGGCGTCGCGCTTTCGCGGGTCGAGCGTGCTCAGCGCCAGCATTTGCATCATCGAAAGGCCCGCCACCTGCGGGTCGCGCGCGAGCGCCGCCAGCAGGACGGCGCCCGCGAGCGCATCGTATAAGGCGCTGTGATACCGACACCGCTCGGTCGGACAAAACCGCTGCGCGTGCGCTTCGAGCTCGGGCTGCAAGCCGCACCCCGTGACCAGTGCTTCCAGCTGCCCCGAGGGAAATTGGGGAAACAACTGCGCATAGATGCGCGCGGTATCGACCCATGGACCCCAATCGATCACGCGTTCACCGGGCCGGGCGAAATCCGGCGACGCGCGCGGATACGGCCACACCGACTTCAAGAGCGCGTTCTCCACTCCGGCATAATGCGCCGCCAGTGGTCCGCGTTCGCGCAGCCCCGCGAAATAATCCCACTCTTTTGAAAACGGGCGCAGGCCCGCCAGCGATTCCGGACGCAATCCATGCACCGCCACATCTTCCGGGCGCACGCGGCCAATGGGCGCACACAAGCGGGTTTGCGTTTCCACGATTTCTCCGCGGAGCAGCGTCACCACCCCATACTCGAGCACGCCCGACGCGGCGCTCCCCTCGAAGTCGACGAAGAAGATGGGCTGATCGTTCCAGGAAGTGAGCACAGCACAGACGGAACACAGGGAATCCGTGAATCCGAATCTTTTTCCGTGGATTCCACGCGTTCCGCAGGCAAACGTGCCGCCGTGGATTTGTCGCCTTACCGCTCGTTCATGACCGAACTCGCCCGCGAGAGCGGCGACTTTATCCGTCCGCTTTTTCTTCAACCCGGCGTTGCCGTCGAAACCAAGGCCGACGAATCCCCGGTGACCATGGCCGACCGCGGGGCCGAGGAACGCATGCGGGCCCGCATCGCCCAGCGTTTTCCCAGTCACGGGATCATCGGCGAGGAATTTGGCAGCGAGCACCCCAACGCCGAATTTGTCTGGATGCTCGATCCCATCGATGGCACGAAATCGTTCATCTCGGGCGTGCCTCTTTGGGGTACGCTGATCGCGCTTTTGCACGAAGGGCAGCCGATCCTCGGCTGTATTCACCAACCCGTGCTCAACCAACTCATGCTGGGCGACGGGCGCGAGACCACCTTGAACGGAACGTCCGTGCGCTGCCGGGCAACGACGCGCATTGAAGAGTCGACGCTACTCACCAGCGATCCACTAAACCCGGGTAAATATCAAAACGGGAGCGGTTACGACGCCTTGCAGACTCGCGCCAAACTCGTACGCACCTGGGGCGATTGCTACGGATACTTTCTTGTGGCGAGCGGCTGGGCCGACATCTGCGTCGACCCCATCATGAACCCGTGGGACATCGCCGCGCTGGTTCCAATCATCCGGGGGGCCGGCGGCACGATCAGCGACTGGCAGGGCGGCGCCGCCTATCCCGCAGAATCAACCGTCGCCGCCGCCAACGCGGAACTGCACGCGAGCGTCCTCACCACTCTGAAACAGACTCGGAGTGGGAAGTGAAACAGACATTCCTGTCTGCCATGTCATCCAGCCAACGGAACAGGCAGGAATGCCTGTATCACTCTCGAACTACGAACCAGGCTGTCCGAATTACCGCTTACGGCCGCGCGCTTTCAACTTCGACTTGGGCGTCCACTCCGCGGTGATCCGCGACGTAAATCCGCCCCGCGCTCTCCAGTCCGCCACGATCGCCAGTGAACGCGGGTGCAACGCGCCTCCGAGATCATCACAAATCTTGTTGGTGACCGCCTCGAAGAAAATCCCTTCGTTCCGAAACGCGTGGAAATAGAGCTTCAACGATTTCAGCTCCACGCAGGTTTTATCCGCCACATAGCGCACCGTGATGCTCGCGAAATCCGGATGGCCCGTAATCGGGCACATCGACGTGAATTCGTGGTGCGTGTGCTCGATCAAATAATCGCGCTGCGGCGCCGGATTGGGAAAGGTTTCGAGAATCTTCGGGTCGGCCATTTGCGGCAAAAGTAGTGCGGTGCGCGGAACGCGTAGCGAGGAGGAAATACGCCACGCCGCAGGCAAAGAGCTTTCAGGGAAACACCCCTTACGTGGCCGTTTCGGTGAAGCGCGATTCGCGGATTACCGTGATCTTGATCGTACTCGGATACTGCAGCTCGTCCTCGATGCGATGCCGCAGTTCCTTCGCGATTTCCCGGGCTCGGTCTTCCGTCACTTCATGCGGCGCGACCACCACGCGGATCTCACGACCGGCTTGAATCGCAAACGCCTGCTGCACGCCTTCCAACGACAGCGCGAGTTTCTCCAAGCGCCCCAGCCGATGGATGTAGCTCGTCATCGATTCCGCACGGGCCCCTGGGCGCACCGCGGAAATCGTATCCGCCAAAATGACCAGTCCCGCGTACACTGTCTCGGGCTTCACTTCTTCGTGATGCGCCGCCACCGCATTCACCACGATCGGCGTCTCGCCATAGCGTTTTATAAACTCAGCTCCGATCACGGCGTGGCTTCCCTCGAGTTCGCCCGGCGCGGCCTTCCCGATGTCGTGCAACAAACCCGCGCGTTTCGCCACGTTGGGATCAAGCCCCACCTCGCTCGCAATCAGCGATGCGATGAACGCCGTCTCCACCGAGTGATCGAGCACGTTCTGATTGTAAGAGAAGCGATACTTCAACTTGCCCAGCAGTTTGATGATCTCGGGATGCAGCCCGTTGATATTCAGCTTCGCGACTGCGTCTTCGCCCGCCTGCGTTGTCACCAAGTCGATGTCCTCCTGCGCCCGTTTCACAAACTCCTCAATCGAGGCCGGATGAATCCGCCCATCCTTCACCAACGCATCCAAGGCACATCGGGCGACTTCGCGGCGCACCGGATCAAACGACGAGACCAACACCATTTGCGGTGACTCGTCGATGAGGAGTGTCACGCCTGTAGCGGACTCGAACGACTTAATATTGCGACCCTCGCGGCCGATGATCCGGCCCTTCATCTCTTCGCTCGGCAACTGGATGATGGTGGCCGTAAGATCGTTGTTCGGCTTGCTCGAGATCCGCTGCATCGAGGCAATGAGGATCCGGCGGGCTTCGTTTTGCAGTTCCTGTTCAGACTTCTCGAGCGTCGAACGCCGGAGGGCCCTAATCTCATCCTGACACTCGAGCTGCACTTCCTCGCGCAACTGCTTTTTAATTTCGTCGGCATCAAGTTGCGACACGCCTTCCAGGCGCTTGCGCACACTCTTCGAAAGCGAACGAATCGCATCCCGCGCCTGCTTCACCGCGGAATTCTCCCGGTTGAGCCGCTCCTGACGCTGCTCCAACTGATAATCCAAGAGCGCCAACGATTCCTCGTGCGCGCGAATTTCCCGCAACCGCACGTCACTCTCGATTTCGCGGCGGTCGAATTCCCGATTCAACTCCGCCCGCCGATCCTGAATTTCCGCCTCGGCCCGTTGCTTCACTTCTTCGGCGGCTACTGCGGCCTCACGCCGCGCCACTTCAATCAATTCATTCGCCTGCTCGTGCGCCGCGCGCCGGGTGTGTCGCGTAGAAACCCACGTCACGAGGAAGGCCAGAGCCGTCCCAACAAACAACGCCGCCGGGAGCGACCAATCAAACGACGGGTCGCTCTCGGCGATCAGAAACGCGAAGTCGGCTGCGCTCACTGACGTCAAGGGACGCGCAACGTAGGGGTGAAACCTCAAACCTCAAGTTTTCTTCCGGCAAGCGATTGTCGAAAACGCCAAAAACGAATCAGTCCACGTGCCGGCCAGGAAAGGTAACCACTCCGGGAATTGGCCAAACGCCGGGCAGCTTTATTCCCGCTCTATCGGCCCGGCTCGGGTCGCTGAAATGTCGGCAGGGTCGCTTCCAACACCGTCTTCATCCGCGCGAGCGCTGCCGCTTCGCCATCCACCGCATCGGTTTGCATCAGCACGTAAGCCCAACGATCCGCGCGCGCCTGGGTCAGCCGCTGCCAGGCGTCCCGGAAAAACATGCCGCCATGTGACCCCGCCACGACCTCCGCGCCCACAAACCAATAGGCCGTCAATTGCAGTACGATGGTCTTGCCCCGCGGGCCGCG
>CAYVDZ010000254.1:0-1005 GCA_964450575.1 uncultured Opitutus sp. | reverse complement strand
GAATTTCCCGCTGCACGCGAAGGATTGTCGCCGGAAACGTGCGATCATCCTCACCCGGATAAGCAAAACGGTGGTCCATCTGCCCGCCGATGGTCCAGCCTTGGCCGACGAGACAGAGCTCGGGGCGGTGAATCGACGTGCGGTCGCGCCCACTCAGCACGATCGACAGAAACACCTGTTCGCGCGGGTCACGGAACGCGACGTAGGTCTTTCGCGAATACCCGGTGTCCGGCGGAAGGATGGCCCGTTCCACCGCCGTGACTTCCGCCCGCCGCCCGATCCATTCCGTCCCGATAAAACCCGGCAGGTCCACCGGATTCACCCCATCGGGAGCAAGGACCACCCCGACCTCGCCACCCGCGGGCGAGCGGGTCAGTTCCCGCAAAAACCCCATCTGTCCCGCGGCGAGCAGCACAATGAGTCCCGCGACTGCAAACGGTGCTGCACTTCGTTGCGTGTCCCTTTCCGAATCATCCGGCCGGCGCACGTCCCCCGCCGGAATCTCCGTCTCCGGCAGCCACCGCCGCAATGCACTGATACCCGCCAGCACGCCTCCGAACACGATCACAAACACGCCATAACCCATGACCTCGTGCGCGCGATCACCCCATGCCGGGCCACCCGCTTCCGCGGCGAAAATGATCGAAATGATCCGCACGACGTTGCCCAGATACACCAGCGGAAAACACGCGAGCAGCACGAGCGCGCGCCGCGTCCATGACTGGAAATTAAGGTATCCAACCAGCAAGGACAGCGCCGCCATCGCCGTCAGGGAACGCACCCCGGAGCAGGCGTCCGCCACATCATAGTTATAAGCGCCCTCCGGTGCGACTAGCTGCGTGCCACTGCGCAGAACCTCAATGTTCGCCAGCTGCGCGATCACCATGCTCGCATCCACGACGCGCAGCCGCAGCCACAGGCCAAATCCCAGCGCATCGAGCACGCTGAGCGGCAACGCAAACACCAGAAACGTCAGCGGAAAAACCGCCGCCCGCCCCCACCTCC
>CAYVDZ010000253.1:0-7357 GCA_964450575.1 uncultured Opitutus sp. | reverse complement strand
ATGGAAGGCAGCGTCGGCTGAGTTCGAAGGACGGCCCTCATCATGGCCCGCGAGCTGATCGCCGGGCCATGCTCCTGCGGGCCACCCGTGTCCACCGCTATCTGTTCATCACACCATGTCTGCTCCCACTCTTTCGACCGCCCGCTCCACCATCGGCTCTTTCACGCCTGAACTCTTCGCCTCGCATCTTGCGAGCGTGGCGGAATTACCTGCTTGGTGGCTCGAACGTAAACAAGCGGCCTACGAAAAATTCGCGGCGCTGCCGTTGCCGGTCCGCACCGACGAATCCTGGAGGTTCAGTAACATTTCCACGTTGTCCCTCGAGGGCTTCGCCCTGCGTTTGCCAGAAAAGGTGACTGAGCCCGCGTTCTCGATTCCCACCGCAGCCGGCCTCACCTTCGTGAACAATGTCGCCGTAGCCGTCGACAGCGTGCGCGCCCGCTTCAATCTCCCGTCCGGCGTCATCGTGTGCACGCTCGGCGAGGCCGCCTTCAAACATCCCGAACTTCTCAAAGCCCACTTCATGGCCCAGCCCCAGAAGCTCGGCTCCAAAAAGTTCGCCTCGCTGCACCAAGCTTTTGTCCGCGATGGCGCCTTTATCTATGTGCCACGCGGCGTCGAACTCACCGCGCCGATTCTGATCACGCACATCGCTTCCGGAGAAGGCTCCGCCGTTTTCCCTCACACCTTGGTCATTGCGGAAGAGAACTCCAAGGTGACGGTCGTCGATCTATTCGTGTCGGCCGACGCCTCCGCCCAATTCGCCTGCGGGGCCAACGATCTCTACGCCGGCCACGGCGCCCAACTGACCTACGCCGGCGCTCAGGTGTGGTCGCGCGAGACGCTCTCCTTCCAGTTCAATTCCACCGTCGTGCGCCGCGATGCCCGCGTGCAGTCCCTCAACTTGCATGTCGGCGCCCGCCAGGCCCGCCACGAATCGCTTTCGCAGCTTCAGGCGCCAGGCGCGTTTTCCGAGATGCTCGCCCTGACCGTCGCCAGTCTGAAACAGGAATTCGACCAGCGCACCCTGCAGATCCATCAAGCTCCGAACACCAAGTCCGATCTCCTCTACAAGAACGCCCTTCGCGATCAGGCGAAGACCATCTTCTCCGGGCTGATCATCGTGGATGCCGACGCCCAGAAGACCGACGCCTACCAGAGCAATCGCAACTTGATGCTCAGCGAAGACGCGGAGGCCAACTCCCTGCCCGGCTTGGAAATTCAGGCCAATGACGTCCGCTGTACCCACGGCGCTACGTCATCGCGGATCGACCCTGAGCAAGAGTTTTACCTGCAATCCCGCGGCATCGCCAAAGAGATGGCAGACGAACTCCTCACGTTTGGATTCTTCGAGGAAGTCCTTAGCCGCCTCGAAAGCGAACCGCTTCATGACGCCCTTCACAGCGTCATCAAAGCACAGTTCTCCAAGTGAAATCCTGAATCCTTTGCCCTCGCCATGAATCGCGAACGCACTCTCTCCCGCGACGTCCTCGCCACCCAGATCCCGTCCGGTGACAAACAAATGCTCCCCGGCAATTCCCGGGTTTTCATTCACCAAACGCTCGGCGGCAGCTACACCGTCCAGACCGACTTCGGGCTCTTCCGCATCGACGGCAAAGACAGCGACGCGATCGGCGAACAGGTCACAGATAACACGGTAACCGCCTCGACCCTTTCCGATGGTGCTCCCGATCCCGAGGCCATCTGGGATCAACTTCGCCATGTCTTTGATCCGGAAATCCCGGTCAATATTGTCGACCTCGGACTCGTCTACTCGATGGATGTCGAGAAAGTGCCCGAACAAGAACCGGCCGCCTACCGGGTAAATGTCGCGATGACGCTCACCGCGCCCGGTTGCGGGATGGGTCCCGCCATTGCGGAAGACGCGAAATCCAAGATCCTCCTCGTCCCCGGCGTGGCGGATGCCGACGTCCGGATCACGTGGGAACCGGCGTGGAATCAGCAGATGATCTCCGAAGAAGGGAAGATGAAGCTAGGTCTGATCTGAAGCGGGCTTCGGCGCCATCCACCTTGGATGCATTCCCTCGGCCTTATTCGTTCCAGATCACAATGGTGCAGGTGAACCCGGCGTTCCCGTGCGATGTGCGCGGACCGAGGTCCGCGTCACGCACGGCGCCGATTTCGATTATAGTTTGTGAGCAAACTATCGAGGATCACGGCAAAGCCCAAATCCTCGGGCACCCGCTTCTCGGCACCCCCGGTGTCGAATCCGAGGATCCTCGACGCTAAAATTTACAGGATGCCAACGATATAATCGAGGGCTCCATGAGCACGTCGTGAAAGGAATCGCCTAGTGTCGAAAGCTACTCGCGAACGTGGCAAGTGGCATCGGGCCGGGCCCGAAGTACGCGCGGGGAAAGGCACCGGTATCGGGCCATTATTTTCCGCATGCCCATTCATTTCCCCTCGGGGCAACACCCTCGTTTCACCTGTTCCCCTGATCACGGCTCGCCGTTCGGGGCCGGGAAAAACGGCCAGCCAAGACGCCCCCGACGCACCGACATCCAAGTTAGTGGTCTATGCGTACCATGAGCGAGGATCGGCCAACGTCGGGGTTCCGCGGACTTCGGCTGACCGGGATCATGGTCAGCGGAGACTGGTTTGCGCGTTCGCTGCTTTGCTCCGCGGGAGAGGAATCCGAACTGTTCTCCCGGGTGATTGAGGCGGACGACGGTTACACGGGACTTGCGGAAACCTGGCAGTGCGTTGAGGACGGTCACGCCCCCGATGTCGTAATCATCGACCTTCAAACGGTCGGCGCCAGCGCGGCCAGGCTCGTCGCCGAGCTGCGAGCCGCACCGGAAACGCTGCGCACGTTTATCGCGGTCGTGGGAATGCCAGAAACCGACGCGCCGGTCACCGTACGTCACGTCGATTTCTGCACGTCGCACGGCGTGTTGAGTAGCGAGCTCTCCGACACGATCGAGGAAATCGCGATGCGCGCCGTAGCCGCCCCTCAAGGCCGCTAGTATTTTTAAAAGCTTACTTTTTCGCTTTGGCTGCCTCGTCCGGCGCCGGCGCGACGTAGGTGAGAATCTGTCCGTCCTTCAACAGTCGCTCCTGCAGCTTGGCATACGGTACGTCCTGGACCGGGATTCGGGAATCAATCGCCATCACGGCCGCCGTGGCTGCGGACTGTCCCAAGATCATGAATACGGGCTCCATCCGGATCGATCCGAAGGCGATGTGGGAACTCGAGACACACACCGGCACCAACAGGTTGTCGGCTTGGCCCCGCTTCGGCACCAGCGATCCGTACGCAATTTCGTACGGTCCCTTTAGACCCACGCCAATGTCACCTTCGTTCTGCACATAACCCTCGGGCGTGATGTATCGCTGTACGTTGTGCGAATCGATGGTGTAGCTGCCCATGCCCACGGACTCGGGCGTCGGGCGCTTCTTCAGAAGTTCGTTTTCCGTCATCACGTAGTGGCCCACCATCCGGCGCGCTTCCCGCACATAGATCTGGTGCGACCAACCGCCGTTATCTTTAAACTCATCCTTGGGTAGGCCCCACTGCTGCATCTTTTCCCGAGTCGCGAGCGGCACGCGCGGATCGTTCGCGATGAAATACAGCCAGCCTTTCTGATAAGTCTCGTGCTCCTTCAAGATCTCCCGACGGCGTTCGTAGCTCGCCTCCGGATAATCATAGTTCATCCCGATATTATCGGTGCTGAATGGGCCGTGATTGTTGGTATCCGTCTTCCGGTTCGGAATCGGATCAAACTTGTGGAAGGTCTCCGTCCAGCCCGCTTCATAAATCCGGACCAGAAGTTCGTACTGTTTGGGGTCATAGCCTTCCGGCTTGGCAAACGGAATCCGATTCTCGGGATGATCCGTGAGACACATCCGGTAGCAGTACGCCTGTACTTTATTGTCGCCCTCGCGATAATTCCCCGGCGGCGCCGCACTTACTCGCGGCAAAACCCCACTCTTGGGATCGTCCGGGATAACATAAGGGCTGATCTTTTCCTTCAGCACCCCAAAATGATGGCGGTGGTGGAGCACGCCGGTTTGCACGCCGTTCCAGTCTTCATTATAGACCTTACTTCCTTCGCGGCCGACGTGATAAGCGACGCCCGCCGCCGCCATCAGGTCTCCCTCATAGGTGGCATCGATAAACATTTTTCCGGTGTAAACCTTGCCGCTCAGCATCGTGATCGAGGAGATTCGGCTCCCGGTCTTCTTTACGCCCTTGGAACGATCCAGCCACTCGTCGCGATGAACCGGAATCTGATGCTCGCGGACAAAATCCTCGAAGACCTTCTCCGCCACATGAGGCTCGAAAATCCACATTGTCCGCTGCACGCCGTCGATCGCGGGCGTGCCCTGCCCCTTGTTTCCGTACTCCGATTTTTTCTGCCAGGTCCAACCCGCGTCGGTGTCGTAGTGCCGCCAAACCCGATGATAAAACTCGCGCGCCATGCCGCCGATCACCGACTTGTTTCCCGTATCGGTATAACCCAATCCCCCGCTGGAGAGGCCACCGAGATGTTTGTCCGGGCCGACAATCACCACGGTTTTGCCCATCCGTTTGGCCTGCACGGCGGCGGTCACGCCGGCACTCGTGCCGCCATACACCACGACATCAAAATCGGCTGCTCGCACGCCTCCGCAACTCACAATCACGCCAAGCCAGAACGCCGTAAGCCGGGGGTAGGACATGAGGACGAAATGAGCCCCTCGCCCGGGTTTGTCCAGCCGGACTCGCCGCGCGTGAAACAGACATTCCTGTCTGTCCCAGGTTGCTTGCGAAAACGAGTAACAACGCCGCCTCCGAACAGGCAGGAATACCTGTGTCACCCTCATGCCATCCGACCAGCCCGAAACGTCTGCGTCCCATCTCACACGCTGCCCGGCAACATTCCCGTGACACGAAGACGCCAGCTTGACCGAATGATATCTACCCGGCTTTTTCCATCCATGCCCCCAAGCCTTTTCCCGGTTCCAACGACACCGATCATGAACCGCCGGTCCTTTGTCGCCGGCTCCGCCTCTTTTGTCGCCGCCGCCCTGCTCTCGACCTCTCGCGTTTCCGGCGCCGTCGCCACCTCCACCACCTTCAGCGCGTATCCATTTTCCTTGGGCATCGCTTCCGGTGATCCCGCGCCCGATGGTGTGGTGCTCTGGACGCGACTCGCCCCGCAACCGCTGGAACCCGGCGGCGGCATGCCTCCGACGCCGGTCGAGGTGTCCTGGCAGATTTCCGAAGACGAGGACATGGGACGGGTTGTCCGCTCCGGCACCGCCATCGCCAATCCCCAGTGGGGACACTCCGTGCACGTCGAAGCCGATGGGCTGCGACCGGCGCGCTGGTATTGGTATCAATTCAAAGTTGCCGGGCACGTCAGCCCCAAGGGCCGCACCCGGACGCTGCCCGCCGCGGAAACCGTGCCGGAACGTCTGCGTTTCGCGTTCGCTTCCTGTCAGCATTACGAAGCTGGTTACTATACGGCCTTCGAGCATCTCGCCCGCGAAGACCTCGACCTCGTCGTGCATCTCGGCGACTATATCTACGAGGACGCAGCTCGAGACGGTCAGATCCGCCGCCACCATGGCGCCGAGATCTTCACCCTGCATGATTATCGCGCACGCTACGCGCTTTATAAATCCGATCCTGCCTTGCAGACCGCGCATGCCGCAGCGCCGTGGATCGTGACCTGGGACGACCACGAGGTCATGAACAATTACGCCAACGACATCCCGGGCCGGCCCGCTACCCGCGAAGACTTTCTCCGCCGTCGGGCCGTGGCTTACCAGGCCTATTTCGAACACATGCCGCTACGCCGCTCGGCCCTGCCAAAGGGTCCGGACATGCTACTGTATCGGAAACTTGAATTCGGTCGTCTGGCGTCCTTCCACGTCCTCGACACCCGCCAGTATCGGACCGACCAACCGCAAGGCGACGGCCAGAAGCCCTTCGACCCCGTGTTGCTCGATCCGAAAGGCACCCTGCTTGGAACCCGGCAGCGTGAGTGGCTTTTCAATGGCCTCGAGCGCTCCCCGGCAACGTGGAATATCCTGGCGCAACAAGTCATGATGGCCGGCGTCGATCGCGTCGCCGGCCCCAATACCGGTTACAGCATGGACCAGTGGCCCGGTTACGAATTCGAGCGCCGCCGTGTGCTCCGCCATTTTCACGACCGACAGATCAAGAACCCGGTCGTGCTCACAGGCGACATCCACACCAACTACGCGAATGAACTGATCGCCGACTTCGACCAACTCGATTCCAAGCGCGTCGGAGTCGAGTTCGTCGGCACGTCAATAAGTTCCGGCGGAGACGGCGCCGTTGAACCACCGCGCATGGCCGAGATGCTGGCCGAAAATCCCTTTGTGAAGTATCGCAACAACGAGCGCGGCTACGTGCGTTGCGAAGTCACTCCGGAACAATGGCGGGCAGACTACCGCACGGTGCCGTACGTCACGCGACGCGGGGCGCCCATCAACACCCGCGGCAGCTTCGTGGTCGCCGCCGGCCGCCCCGAGTTACAGCGCGTCTGAGCCCAAAAATCGCCGTAATCCCCGCAGGCGGGCCTGAGTTTCCGCGTGCAGATTGGCGGGCAATCGCTTTGCTGCGCTCATGCTTCGCCCCACGCTGTTCGCTCTCGCTGTTTGGCTGCTCGCCACTGTCGCCAGTCACGCCGCCCAACCGGCGCGGCCCGACGCCGACGGATTTGTCCCCATGTTCAACGGCCGCGACCTTTCCGGTTGGGTTAATGTAAACTGCGCTCCGGAAACGTGGAACATGGTGGACGGCAAAGTCGTTTGCACCGGCAAGCCCATCGGGGCTCTACGCACGGAGCGGCAGTATGAAAATTTCATCATCGAAGTCGAATGGCGGCACCTCGAATCCGGCGGCAACTCCGGGGTCTTCATTTGGGGCTCACCGATCAACGCCCCCGGCGTGCCTTTCCTCCGCGGCATCGAAGTGCAGGCGCTCGATCACGGCTACGCGGTCGCCTATGAACGCCGAACGGGGAAGAAATCCGAATCGTTTACCACGCACGGAGACGTCTTTCCCATTCATGGCGCCACCATGATTCCTCTCGGCCGCACCAATGGTCGGCGCAGCTTTCCCTCCGAGGATCGGAGCAAGCCGTCGCCCGAGTGGAACCACTACCGCATCATCGCCAACAACGGTTCGATCCGCCTCCACGTGAACGGCAAGGAAGTTAGCGGCGGGGACGACTGTAATTACCGCAAAGGCTATCTGGCCTTGGAATCCGAAGGTGCTCCGGTCGAATTTCGCAACATGCGGATCAAGGAGCTCCCGTCCACCGGCGCCGCGGCCAATGTCACCGCACCGCTTGATCCAGGCTGGCGCAGTTTATTC
>CAYVDZ010000252.1:0-7362 GCA_964450575.1 uncultured Opitutus sp. | reverse complement strand
CAGCTCGGCGAGCCGGCGCTTTTCGCGAAACGCCGCCCCATCCAGCACGGGCGGCTCGGAGTTCAGGGGCATGTCGAAAAACGCCGTGCCGCCACCCGCCGCCAGCGCCGCCGAGCCCGTCGCCAGGCCTTCCCATTCCGTGCGACCGGGCTCGTTGAAATGCACGTGCGCATCAATGATGCCCGGAAACACGAAACGTCCGTCCGCCTCGACGATGACCGGCGCTTCGTCGGAAATCTCGGGAGCGACCCGCACAATCCTCCCGGCGACAATGCCAAGATCCGCGCGAGTCAGGCCGTCCGGATTCACCAGCGTGCCGCCACGGACAATCAGTTCGAGTTCACTCATAACCCGAGCCTATGCCGAGTCAGTGCGTCTTGGCGCGCTGAATCGGTGCCGCACCTGCAACCGGGCGCTCGCGCGAGGCGAGACGTTCGAGAAACGCGATCATTACCTGCAGGGCGACAGCGATGTCGGCCGGCGCCGCGTATTCGTCGGGGTGATGACTCAATCCCTCCCGGCACCGCACAAAGAGCATCGCGACCGGCGAAAGCGCCGCCAGGACGACGGCATCGTGGCCGGCCCCGCTCACCAGCGAAACGCTTCGGCGCTGCACCGCCTGCACACTCGCGTCGAGCAGGTCGCGCAACTCCAGTGAACACGCCACCGCGCCATTGTCCTGCGTCACCAGCCAGTCGCACGTCAGCCCGCGGCGCTGCGCAATCGCGGATGCGGTGGCGCGCACCTGTTGCACGGCCGCGGTCCGTTCCGCATCCCGCGGATGACGGAGATCAAGGGAGAGCACGGCCTCGGCCGGAATCACGTTGGGCGCACCTGGCAGGACAGAAATTGTTCCGACTGTGGCGACGAGTGGCGGCTGGTTCTGCGCCAACTGCTCGATGGCCAGGATCAGCTCGGCGGCGCCGGCGAGCGCATCGCGCCGCAAGGTCATTGGCGTGGTTCCCGCATGCCCGGCTTTTCCCCGGAACGTGAAGCGCCCGCGGGTTTGTCCCGCAATTTCGGATACGACGCCGACGGCGAGATTTTCCACTTCGAGGACGGGTCCCTGCTCGATGTGGACTTCGACGTAACCCAGAAGTTCTCCCGGCCGATGCGCCGGCCGGGGCAAGGCGAAGCGGCCGCCATCGTGCCGGGTGAGCGCCTCGCGGATGCTGACGCCGTCCGCATCGCGCAGCGCGAGATCCCTGAAGCGGAGTTGGCCGGTGTAGCCTTTGCTGCCGAGATAGGCGCTTGCGAAACGCACGCCTTCCTCCTCGGAGAAACCCAGCACCTCGACGGCGAACGGCAGCGCAATCCCGCGGCGCCGGAGGTCACGGAGCGCCGCAATCGGCAACAACACCCCGAGGGCGCCGTCGAAACGTCCGGCATTGCGAACCGTATCCAGATGCGAACCGAGGAGGAGCGTTTGGGGGCGGCGTGCGGTCGTCGTCGCTTCAACGCGACCGATGAGATTTCCGGTTCCGTCCTCGCGGACATCAAGGCCGGCTTCGCGCATCCATTCGCCGACGCAGGCATTCGCGCGATACATGGCCGGGGACAGGAACGTGCGCGTGAGGTGCGCTCCGTCATCACTGATCCGACCCAGTTGGTCCAACCACCGGGTTAACTGCGCTGCCGGATGGAAAGCCATGGATCAGCTCCCCCGATAGGTGCTGTACGCCCACGGTGTAACCAGCAAGGGCACGTGATAGCCCGCTGTCGCATCCTCGATCCGGAAGAAGACTGCGGCGTAGACGAAAAACGTGGAGGGAGTGCCCCGTTGCGCGAAGTAATCCGCGATTTTAAAGATCAGCTGATAGTCGCCCGGCACCACTTCGTCGCCGACGAGCAACGGAGCATCCGAGCGCCCGTCGGCATTGGTGGTGACGACCTTCATTTGCCGGGGCGTTTCGCTCATCCCCCAGAGTTCGATCTCCATGCCTACGGCCGGTGCGCCACGGGTGAGATCGAGAACGTGCGTGCTAAGTTTGGCGGGCATGGGCGGGTCGTGGTCAGATTCTGGATACGATCGTTAAAGCGGATGAAGCAGATCGCCCAGCCGGATCCGCGCGATCTTTTCGATCTCACCCAGCGCGGTGGCGATCTCGTCCGTGGCGGAATTTTTCACGCGGGTTTCCATCGCATGCAGGATGGTGTCTCTGGCCTGCAAGCGCGCGCAAATGATGAAGGGAAATCCGAAGCGCTGCCGGTAAGCGTCGTTCAACGCCTGGAAACGCGCCAACTCCTCCGGCAGCAAAGTGGTGAGTCCGGCGTTCGCCTGCTCGCGAGTCGACTCCGCCGTGAGCTTTTGTTGCTGCGCGAGCCGGCCGGCGAGATCGGGATGCGCCCGAATCAGATCGAGCTGACGCTCCCCGCTCGCGTTGCGCATCGTGGCGCAGAGTTCGTCGTGGAGATGCTCCGGGTCACGAAACGGTCGGCGCGACCAGGTTCCTTCCGCCACCCACGGAGAATGTTCGAACAAGGTGCCCAACGCGGCCACAAAACCGGCGTGATCGAGGGCGTTGATCGACTGGAGCGAAAGTGACATGCCGGGAAGTTTCACCTCTCAACGAACGAGGTCGAAACGCCACCGAACAGGGTGTCGGGGTGGTTGGCGGCGATGCATGGCGTCGTCAAAAACGGGAAGGCAAGAAAGGCGAGCAAAGCGACGGGTTTACGCTACGGGAGCAATTCGTACGCCGGGATGGAAAGAAATTCATCGAAGTGTTCGCTCTTCGACATCCGCATGAACAAGTCGACGGCCGCAGGGAAGTGTCCGCTATCGTAGCGCTCGTCGCCATATTCGGCGCGGATCGATTTCAATTCGTCGGCGAGCAACTGATCGTACAGCTCGGCCGTGACCGGCCGGCCATCGTCCAGCTTTGCCTGATACCGCAGCCACTGCCACAGCTGGGAACGCGAGATCTCCGAGGTGGCGAGATCCTCCATCAGGTTGTGAATCGGTTCGGCGCCCGAGCCGCCGAGCCACGCTTCGAGGTAGCGGACGCCGACATGAAGATTCCAGCGCACCCCTTGCTCGGTGATTGGGCCGCGCAAGGGCTCGAGCAGCATCGCCGCGGTAATGGGACCTGGATGGAAGCGATGGAGATTATTCGGGCCGTGCATGTGCTGCCCAAACGCTTCGATCGCGGTTTGCACGAGGCCCGGGTGGGCGACCCACGTGCCATCGTGGCCGTCGCTGGCTTCGCGTTCCTTATCGGCGCGAACCTTGGCCAGCGCGGCGTTGTTCGCCGCGGGATCGTTCTTGATTGGAATCTGCGCGGCCATGCCGCCCATCGCATACGCGCCGTGGCGATGGCAGACGTTAATGACATGCAGCGCGTAGGCGCGCATGAACGGCACGGTCATCGTGATGAGGGTGCGATCGGGGAACAGATACTCGGGCCGATTGCGCAGCTTCTTCACGAAGCTGAAAATATAATCCCAACGCCCGCAGTTCAGGCCGCTCGCGTGTTCGCGCAATTCATAGAGAATCTCCTCGGACTCAAACGCACCGAGAATGGTTTCAACGAGAACGGTCACGCAGACGCTACCCCGCGGAATACCGAGCGCGGCTTGCGCGTGGAGAAACACGTCGTTCCAGAGCCGCGCCTCGAGGTGGCTCTCTAACTTCGGCAGGTAAAAATAAGGGCCGCTGCCGCGGGCGAGCAATTCCTTGGCGTTGTGGAAAAAGTAAAAGCCCCAATCGAAGAGCGAAGCCGAGATACGCTGGCCTCCGAGGAGCACATGTTTCTCGTCGAGGTGCCAGCCGCGCGGATGTGCCACGATGGTCGCGGTCTTTTCTTTCAGCGCGTACTGTTTTCCTTCCGGTGAAGTGAACGTGATGGTGCGGCGCACGGCGTCGCGCAGATTGATCTGCCCTTGGATCACGTTTTCCCAAGTCGGCGAATTGGCATCCTCGAAGTCCGCCATCCAGCACTGCGCGCCGGAGTTGAGAGCATTGATTGCCATCTTGCGATCGACCGGGCCGGTGATCTCGGTACGTCGGTCGACGAGATCGGCCGGTGGCGGCGGCACGCGCCAGTCGCCGCCGCGAACGGACGCAGTCTCGGGCAGGAAATCAGGGAGTTTGCCGGAGTCGATTTCACGTTGGCGCTCCGCGCGACGTGCGAGCAACTGTTGGCGGCGGGGTTCGAAGGTCGTACAAAGATCAGCGACGAACCGACAGGCTTCAGGAGTAAGAATCTGATCCAAGTCCGGATAACCCGAATCGAGCACTTCGAAATCCGCGATGCGCATGGAGGACATATGTGCGAGTCAATGCACAGATCCGACCGCGCCAAGCAAGTTCGGCGTTGTCAGAGGCCCGAGGGCAACCATCGTCCCGCCCGTGAGTAACGAGCACTACATGCGGGAAGCGATCAAGGAAGCCGAGCTGGGGATGCGGAGCGGACGCGGCGGGCCGTTCGGCTGCGTCATCGTCCGAAAAGGAGAAGTTATCGCCCGCGGCAGCAATCAGGTCACCTCGACCAACGATCCCACCGCTCACGCCGAGGTGACCGCGATTCGCGCGGCGTGCCAGTCGTTAAAGACGTTCCGGCTCGACGACTGCGAACTGTATACGAGTTGCGAACCCTGTCCAATGTGCCTGGCGGCGATCTACTGGGCGCGGATTCCGCAGATCTTCTATGGCAATTCGCGCGCGGATGCTGCGGCCATCGGGTTCGACGACGACTTCATTTACCAACAGATCCCCCTTGCGCCCGGGAAGCGGGCTATTGCAATGAGACCGCTGCTTAGGGACGAGGCCCAGACGAGTTTTCAGGAGTGGCGGTCGAAAACAGATAAAATAGCGTATTAAAGACGCCGACGCCGGGGTTCCGTTAAGGATCAAATCCCAGCACGCCGATGCTGGCGCAATGCTCGGAGAGTCATGAGACCGCTCCATTCGACGCCCGCGGGTAGCGCACGTGGTCCAGTGCGCGGGCATGGACCATTCCGTTGACGGTAGCGGGCGAGTTGGACACTGATGAACGCTCGACTTCCAAGTATGGCGCCGTCGGTGAAGTAGCGCAAACGGCAGCGAAGGACAGTGGCAAGCGGAAGATCGCCGCCCGCCGAGAGGACGCGCTTGAATTCAGCAAAGGGTATACTGGCAGCACACTCACGTACGGCAGCTCCCGTGCCAAAGATCATTTCGCGATAATGGGCGTGTGCAGTGCTCCAATCGCCATGTGAGGTTATCGACTGGATCCCCTGCTGAGCGAGAACGTTACCGGCGACCGCTTCAGCGTATCCGCAAAAACGGTATTTCATGGGGTCAAGTGCCAGGCCTGCTCGAACGGAGTTTAAATCGATGTACGCCGCGATTACCTGTAGGGCATTTTCTTCCACTTCAATGAGGACGCTCTTGAACCGTTCGGCCCACAACGTTCCCACCCTTTGGTGGGTCCGATTGAACCAGATCGAAAACCGCTGTTTTAATAGCTTCATGAATTGAGAAACGTCGCCCATCAGAGCGAGCTGCCTGTTTCTCCACATCCGTGCTTCGGGGCCGTTCGTATCCAATTCGCTTTTTATCACCTCAAGCCGGGCCATTTGGTAAACCGTCGGTTTGGGATAGAGAACCTGATATCGTCGGAGCAGTTCAAAATCCGGGATTGGCTGCTGCTGGGGAACACGCAGGAGAACATGGAAATGGTTGTCCAGAATCGCGTAAGTAATAATTTTCACTCCGCAAAAATCCGCCACCTGCCACATCTGACGGCGAAGAACTTCCTTCGCGACGTCGTCAATCAAGCGCTCTCTGTTAACCGTCCTGGTAATACAATGATAAGCGGCCTCGCTCTCCTCGGGGCAAATTTTGATTCTAGGGCGTCGCACGGCCGGAGGTTCATTCAACTGAACGCCGGAGAAAAGCCCGCAGCCTACCCAATTCACAGTATAGAGGCCCCATCCAGTAAGGTCCGCCAATCAACCCGTCCCTTCTAACAGACGCGGAGAGTAGCCTGTCCCTTTACCGCATCCAGTGTAGCCTGTCCCTTGTCGCAGACTTCGAGAGTAGTCTGTCCCTTCTTCCGACTGGCTGCGATTATCAGTTAGAATCAAACACTTAAAACGCCCACGGATTCGTCACACTTGCGACATCACGCTACGATTCCCTTTACGCCTCGTCAGCTGAATCTATGGGTTAACTCAGGTTCGGGCAAGTGCCCAAGAGTATGATACAGGGCTACCTCCAGCGCCCGGTAAGTTCGTCAACCACCCGAGCGTCGGCATCATCGCCGGCGCCACCGCACGCCGCCAGATCGCGATCGAGCTCGCGTTTGCGGCTAAGCCTACATGCTCACGGTTTACCCTTGGCCCTACGCTTTCATGCATTCGCCGCCCCGTTTTTCTTTCCGCACTCTCATTGCCCTCGCTGCGTTTACCTGGACCCTTGTCCACGCACAGGTCGTCGATCAAAATAGCGCGTCCGCGCCCGGCGCCGTAAAACCGGCGTCCGTCGAAAACACCGTGGTCAAGGTCTTTTCCACGATTCGCTATCCCGATCCCTACAAGCCTTGGACCAAGCAAGCTCCCCGCGAGAGCACGGGAACAGGCGTCATCATTGAGGGGAATCGCATTCTTACCAACGCCCATGTCGTCCTTTACGCCAGCCAGGTGCAGGTTCAGGCCAACCAGTCAGGTGACAAGATTTCCGCGACCGTTGAAACCATCGCACCGGGTATCGATCTCGCGATTCTCAAGCTCGATGACGAAACGTTCTTCAACACCCGTCCGCCCCTCCCCCGGGCCACCACGCTGCCGGCAGTGAAAGACTCGGTGATGGTGTACGGTTTCCCCACCGGCGGCACCAATCTCTCCATCACAAAGGGCATCGTCTCGCGGATCGATTTCACGCTCTATAATTTTCCCACCTCCGGATTGCGCATCCAGATCGATGCCGCGATCAATCCCGGCAACAGCGGCGGCCCCGCGGTGGCCGAGGACAAAATGATCGGCGTCGCGTTCAGCCGTCTCGGCGGCGGAGACAACATCGGTTACATCATTCCATGCGAGGAGATCGAGCTGTTCCTCGCCGATGCAGTCGATGGCCGCTATGACGGCAAACCTGCCTTGTTCGACTCGCTGCAGACGTTCGAGAACCCCGCGCTGCGGCCTTTCCTCAATGTCACGCGCGGGGTGGATGGCATGATCGTGACCGAGACCGATGCTTCGAACGCCAGTTATCCGCTCAAACCCTGGGATATCATTACGCACATTGGTGACACCCCGATCGACAACGAAGGCATGGTGAGGGTCGGCGACAATCGGGTTCGCTTTCACTACCTGCTGCAGAAAATCGCCCGCGACGGGCAGGCGCCCTTCACGATTGTTCGAGCGGGCCAGGCGCAGACG
>CAYVDZ010000251.1:0-7387 GCA_964450575.1 uncultured Opitutus sp. | reverse complement strand
ATCCGATCATCCGCGCTATTCGCGTAATCCGCGGTTAAAAAGTTCGAGTCATTTTGTTTGGATCGATCCTCTTGTGTCTATTGAGCCTCGTGTGGCCAATTGCCTGGTTGCCTTGGCTCATTTAAAACTTCCAACCTCAATCAATTTAACAGGAAATCGCAGAGGACGCAGAGGCCCAATCGCTGAGCTCGAACTCGTGCCTGTTTGCCTTATCTCTGCGCTCTCTGCGGCCTCTCAAGTTGGACTCAAGCGCTCCACCAGATTGATGCACCAGACGATTACACGATTTTGCCGGCAATAATCCTCGCATAATTCGCCGACGTTTATAGGTTGCTTTTGCTTCCGAATTGCAACGATCCGCCCTGTTCTGCCGCCGCCGTCCATCGGACCATCGATCGTTTCGGCACCGACTCGTTCGACGAGGTTAATTACAGTACGCCCCACCCCACGCGCAATTTTGCGAACGAAGAACCAGGCGACTCCCCGGGTCCGCCCTCCCCGACAAAGTCTCGCCTCTCTTCCTCGCGCGCCGTCTCCGTTCCACCATCCCATGCCTCCGTCTCTACCCTCAGCCCCCGCCCACAACCCGGATTATCCCGCGGAACTGAAAGGCGCCGAAGCGGCCGCACTTCTCGAACGCCGCACGCGCAACGGCATCGCACCCGACGCTCCGGTCGTCGGTTTCGCGCTCTCCAGGGGAGGCATTCGCAGCGCCACCTTTTGCCTCGGACTGTTTCAGGCGCTCGCCCAACAGAAGTTGATTCGGCGGATCGATTATCTTTCGACGGTTTCGGGCGGCGGCTACTTCGGCAGCTTCCTCGGCACGGCGTTTTCCCGCGAGCACGCCAACGCCGACGAGGTCGAGCGCGAACTGGCCGACCACCACTCCTGGTCCGTCTGCTGGCTGCGCGAGAACGGTCGCTTCCTTTCCCCGAATGGCTCGGGCGATAACTGGCTCACCGCAGCGGTCGCGTTGCGCAATTGGACCAGCCTGCACGCCGTCATTCTCACGTTTGCCTTTCTTGTCATCGGTCTCGGCGTCCTGGTCCGGGCGAGCATCAGCACTCAACCGCTCTTCAACGTCTGGTGGGCTCCGATCGAAAAATTCTTCTGGGAGCGCCCGATGCTCGATCTGTGGTGGAGCCCATGGATGATTCTTCCCGCCATTCCGTTCGTTCTGATCCTGGTGCCAACCGCCCTGATCTATTGGTCGACGCAGCTGGTCCCATTGGTCGCCGCCGCCCGGGTCGTACTTGGCGTGTGTCGACCCAGCGCCCGAGCGATGACCAACGCGGAGTTCGCCACACGCTCCCAGGTAATTCTTACGCGCGGGTTCATGGTGGGCCTCGCCTCCTCCGTCGCGCTGTTCCTGTTCGCCTTGCTGGACTCGGTGGGCCAGACCGCGTACCTGCGCTGGGCTGCCAACGATTTTGAGTTTCCCGCCATCTGGGCGGGCCTCACCGGCGCGGGCTTCGCGCTCTATGGAATCGCGGCGAAACTCGTGGTCTATCTTGAGCGTTTCCTCGGGCGAAAACGCATTCGGATCACCTTCGATGTCGTCGCGCTCGGCCTCGCATTCCTCTGGCTCGCGCTGATTCTTTGCGGGCTGTCGGTCGTGGCTTTCGGTTTCGCGTGGCAATGGGGCTTGGTGTGGAGCTACGAAGGCTTCCGGCTCATGTCCGGCGACTTGCCGCTCTCGATCGCCGTCGCCATCGCCTTCGTCCTGTCGTGGGTGTTCAGCCGTAGTTTCGGTTTCGTGAACTTGTCCTCGATGCAACAGATGTACGCCGCGCGCCTCGCGCGGGCCTACCTGGGCGCTACCAATCCGATCCGGCGTCGGCACGCCAACCACAACATGACAGACTTGATCCCGGGTGACGAAGTGCCGCTCGATACCTACGAACCCCACCGCCAGGGCGGCCCGCTGCATCTCATCAACGTCACGGTTAACGAAACCATTTCCGCCCGCACGCAGATGGAGCGTCGCGACCGCAAGGGCCTCGCCATGGCCGTCGGTCCGTGTGGAATCTCCGTCGGCACCGACGCTCATGCACTCTGGGCGAAGGTCGATCCGCAGGCCAAACGCCCCTCGATCCTCCACGCGCTCTGGGACAACCGCACGCGGGAGATGATTCCCATTCTACCTGAAGCCGCGACCCGGCCCAACGGCGCCGAATCTCAGGCGCCTTGGGCCGGGGCCGTAATTAACCGCGACCCGACGACGCATCCGCGCATCGAGGCGCTGTCGCTCGGTCGCTGGGTGGCGATCTCGGGCGCGGCGTTCACCACCGGAACCGGTGCCAACACCAGTCTGGGACTCAGCTTGCTGCTCGGTTTGGCCAATGTCCGGCTCGGCTATTGGTGGAACAGCGGCATCGCTCCACTACGGCGAACCCGACCCGGCGGCGGACCCAATTTCATCGAACTCGCCAGCCGCCTCATTGCCGCCGTCCTGCCCGTGCAAAGCTGCCTCGTGAATGAGTTCTTCGCCCGGTTTCACGGGCCCGCCCGCCGTCACTGGTACCTCTCCGATGGTGGTCACTTCGAAAATACCGGCTGTTACGAACTCATCCGCCGCCGGGTCCCATTGATCGTGTGCGTCGACTCCGGCCAGGACCCGCTCTATCAATTCGATGACCTCGCGAACTTGATTCGCAAAACGCGAACCGACTTTGACGCCGAGATCCAGATCGTTCGTCACGGCAATGAAGCCATGGACGAGCCCGGCGTCACGAGCCCCATGCCCACCTTGGAGGAACTCGTTCATCCCGCCTTGCTCCAAGTCATCGGTACGCCGGAGGACTTCCCGCCGCTGGCGAGTGAAAACGACGACGATAAATCACCCCCACCCCCGCGCTACGCTACCCGCCATGCGGTCCTCGCCCGCATCCACTATTTGGACACAGACGCGTTCTCGTGGCTGTTGATGATCAAGCCCAGCCTGATGGGCGATGAAGCCCACGATGTTCTCCAGTATCAGCGGACACGTCCCGCGTTTCCCCAGGAGCCGACGTCCGATCAATACTTCGACGAAGCCCAATGGGAAAGCTATCGAAAACTCGGGGAACACATCGGGGTGGAACTCTTCACTCCACCCGGCCTCGGAAGAACCAATTCCACCGGGACGTGGACACCAAGCCAGATGAAACCTCCGACCCTTCCGGTGCGGACGACCGACGAAGACCTTGGCTCGTTCGCGGATCGTCTCGGCACCCGCTATCCGGTGCTATAGTGAATGGCGTGCATCGGGCAATAGGATACACCGCCCCTTTGTTTGTCATTGCGAGCCGTAGGAACGAGGGCGTGGCAATCCATGCCAGATGGATTGTTTCGTTGCTGCGCTTCGCGCAATGACAGATGAAATACCGTCTGCCGCATTTTTTCGGAGCAGTGTAAAATTCCCCGCTCAGGCGACAATCAGGCTCTCGCCCGTCATCTCCGTCGGCTTGGGCAATCCCATCAGCGCGAGCACTGTCGGCGCGATATCCGCCAGCCGGCCGCCACTGCGGAGCTGCGTTTCCCCGGTGGCGAATCCTTCGCCCACTATAAACACTTCGACGACATTGAGCGTATGCGCGGTATGCGGGCCGCTCACCGTCGGATCCCACATCTGCTCCGCATTGCCGTGATCCGCACAGATCAATGCCCGACCGCCTACCTTCTCGAGCTCGGCCAGCAGTTCACCCACTCCGCGGTCCGTCACTTCCACGGCCTTGACCGTCGCCGCCAGCGAACCGGTGTGCCCGACCATATCGGGATTCGCGAAGTTCACCACCACGAGCCCGTACGTGCCGCTCGCGATCGCCTCGCGCGCCGCCTTCGTCACCTCCGCGGCGGACATCTCCGGCTGAAGGTCGTAGGTCGGCACCTTGGGGCTCGCCGGACACGCGCGATCCTCCCCGGGGAACGGATCCTTCCGATAGTTGTTAAAGAAGAACGTCACGTGCGGATTCTTCTCCGTCTCGGCACACCGGAACTGCGCGATGCCGGCCTCGCTGACGACCTGGCCCAGAATGTTTTTCAACGCTTCAGGCTTGGGCGAGATCACGTTCACCGGAAGTCCCCGTTCGTACTCCGTCATGGTGGCGAAATAAAGATCGAGCTTGGCGCCGCGATCGAACTCGGCGAACCCATCCATCACGAACGCGCGGGTGAGCTCGCGCGGACGATCGCCGCGGTAATTATAGAAGAGGACCGCATCGCCATCGCGAATCGTCGCGAGCGGTTTTCCGTCCGCGTCCACAATCCAGGTTGCCGGGATGAACTCGTCCCCTTTTTGGGAGTTATTCAACGGGTGGTCATAATACGCTCTGACTGCCGCAACCGCATTCGGCGCCGTTGCCTCGGCCTTCTGCCCGGTGAGCATGAAATAGGCCTTCTGCACGCGCTCCCACCGGTTATCGCGATCCATTGCCCAGAAGCGTCCGCAGACGCTCGCGATCGCGCCGATCCCGATGGCGCGACACTGCGCATCGACCTGTTGCACATAGTTGAGCCCGCTTGACGGCGGCGTGTCGCGGCCGTCGGTAAAAGCGTGAATGAAAACCTGATTGGGACTGAGCCCGTCCTCCTTCGCCTGCCGCAGAATTCCGTAGAGATGCTCGAGCATGCCGTGGACCCCCGCATCGCTAACGATGCCCATGAGGTGCAACCGTGCGCCGGGACGGCTCTTCACACGCTCGATGACGGCGCGCCAAACCGGATTGGAGACGAGGCGCTTTTCGGAAAAAAGCTTATTCAACCGCACGAGCTCCTGATCCACAATCCGGCCGGCGCCGATGTTCTCGTGCCCCACTTCGCTGTTGCCCATCACGCCGTCGGGCAGACCGACATCGAGTCCGGACGCTCTGACCAAGGTATGTGGATACGTCGCGTGCAGCCGGTCATCGCAGGGCTTTTGCGCCAGGGCGACCGCATTGGTCGAATCGAGCGAGGCATCAGGGTTCTTACCCCAACCATCACGGATGACGAGGAGGACGGGTTTGCGCGGAGTGGTCATGTTGAAAAGAGTCCACGTTGGCAGGTCCGGCCCCTTGGACAAAAGAACAAATTCGCATCCTCCCCGTCACTTTGACTTTTCGGACGAAGGCGAAATCCGTGGCTCAAAATTTTCTTTCGCGGGTCGATATGGCAGTAAACCTGCAACCAACGCACGAGCGATGTCACTCATCATTCGAGACCAACTGGTGACGCCACCGACCTGGTTTTCTTCGTTTCGCGATCTCACGTTGTACTGCCATGTGTTTCTGCATGCGGAGATCGTGATCGAGTCGGAGAACCCGGATCCTTACTGGAAATGGATGCGCCCCCGCGGCGGCATGGATTTTGTGGAAGACTTTGTACGGCCCGGAACCGAGGCCGGCGTGCGCCTTGACATCGAGCCGAACTTCCCGCGCTCGGTCATCACCGACCGCATTGCGCCGGAAAACATCCACCGCCTGATCGCCCAGTTAAAATTCTGCGGCGGCCTGGCGTGAGGCGCTGCCTTTGGATCTCGCCGCATGCGGAAGTGAAACAGACATTCCTGTCTGTCCTTCCGATCGCCGGCAACGTTTCGGCCAAAAATCTCACGCGAAGGCGCGAAGCCGCGAAGAGAAAACAAGGAGACAACTTCTCTTCCTTCCGAGCTTCGCGACTTCGCGTCTTCGCGGGCACAATTTCCCTGATAATCTCGCAGTCGGCCAACCGAGGCCGTACCGACAATGACCACGGGGCGAAGGCCGCCTTTCCCTTCTACCGTGCCGCCCGTGCGCCAGAGGCTCACAATGAGATCTTTCTCCGCTGTGTCCACCGCCCCGCGCCAGGCGTCGATCCAGAGCGATGTATCAATGACGGCGCGCACGGACGAGATGGCGTTTTTCGGCGGCTTCCAACTCCTCGTTGGTGATCATGTCGGGAAACTTACCCATGGAACCCAGCAACCGCTCCACCGCCTTCTTCTTCAGCAGCTCTTTCAGTGCCAGATCGATGATCTCGGTCTTGGTCGCCACGCCATACTCGGCCATGGCCTCCTCGACCTTTTTGGCGTCAATATCCAAAGTCATTTTCATGCCATACCCAGTAGTCAGTTTGGTATGGCTGGCAAGCGCCGGCCTGTCTGGCTCAGTTGGCCCCAACCTGTATCCGTGCCATCGGTGTCGTCCGTGGCTAATCTGAACTGCCGAATTTAGGATAATACACCATCGGGCCGATGCTCCCGAACCTTTTCGCCGATTTCAGAGTTCCGGCCGCTCACCAGCGGGCCCGTCGGACGGGGTCGGGCCCGTCGGACGGGGTCTGCCTGTTACATGTTACAAAAGCGAAAAACCGACGCCCGCACTGCTTTGGGCGGCCCATGGCGCGCGATTGGGAAATCCAGCGATACGGCGCACCCGCGCATTTCAAGGAATCTACTACTCGCGGCTCGTAAATCACGCGGGTGCCATTGGGTGAGTTGTAACATGTAACAGGCAGACCCGAATGGCGCTTGTCGTGGTGAGCGCCACGTGGAAGTGATTTCGCAGGAGGCAAAAGGCATGGATTTCCCAGCCGCAACGGGTACTGGCCTCCCCCAGCGACGCTTCGAACGATCGGGCGGCGCCCGCGGTTTCGAAGAGGTCACGTCGGTAATTGCGGCTCAATCCCGGGGCGGAGTTTGACAGCAGAGGGTTATCACTCCCTTATCGCTCCACCATGGGCTACATCGGCGTCAGCGATCTGAAGCACTCGAAACGCCTGTTCTCCCGCCTTGCTGCGGAGCAGCAGCTCGTCCTGACCCGCGATGGCCGCCCGAGCGCGCTCATCGTCGCAGTGCCAGCAGAAGGAGTGGAGCACGCCATGAAGGCCGTGCGCCGCGCGCTATTTTCCAGCGCGGTGGCCAACGCCCGGGCGCGCGCCACGCGCGCGCCCGCCTCCGCGGCGACGCTCGCCCGCGAAATCGCCGCGGCCCGCGCCGGGAAATGATCGCCGTCCTCGACACCAACGTCCTCATCTCCGGGCTCATCAGTCCGGCCGGGCCGCCCGGACGCATCGTTGACTGGCTGCGCGCCGGCACGCTGGAGCCGGCAGTGGACGACCGCATCCTGGCTGAATACGCGACCGTCCTGCGTCGGCCCTATTTTTCCCGCTATTTCACGGCGGCAGAGTGCGAGGTCGTCCTGCGCTACCTGCATTCGAGTGCGCACGCCTTCGAGGTTCACACCCTCGTGGCGGGGCTGCCCGATCCGCACGACACCTGTTTCTTGGAAGTGGCGATTGAGGCGCAGGCTCCGCTCGTCACGGGCAACCTGCGGCATTTCCCCGTCAAGCTCCGCCACGGAGCGGCGGTATTTTCCCCGGCGGAATTCGTCGCCCATGTCGCGCCAAAATTGCGCGGCCCAACCTGACATGCGCCTCGGTCCCTACGAAC
>CAYVDZ010000250.1:0-7389 GCA_964450575.1 uncultured Opitutus sp. | reverse complement strand
TTTGCGGGCTGGACGGGTGGACGCCCGATCCCCCGGGCTGAGAAAGCGCCAGCGCTGACGGCGAGCCGGGTCGAAAAGGTCAACATGTCGGGAAAGACGAGTGTATCCGTTATCATCGGCCAGCCGTCGGGCCTGCGTTATTCCGATGCTGATTATCAAGCGCTCAATCTCGGTACGGCGGTGCTCGGCAGCGGATTTTTCTCGGCGCGGCTGCTCGATATCATTCGAAACCGCGAAGGCCTGACGTACGGAATCGTCGCCAGCCTGAGTTCCGACACGTACGCGGATGGCACGTGGGCCATCCGCGCCACGTTCGCGCCCGAGCTGCTCGATAAAGGCATTGAATCGACCCTGCGCGAACTGCGGCGGTTCTCGAATGAAGGACTGACCGCGGAAGAACTTGCCACGTTCAAAGTGACGCTGACCGGATCCTACAAAGTGGCTTTGTCGACGACCAACGGGTTGGCTGGAGCGCTGCTCAACGCGGTCCAGCGCGGTTATGGGCCGGAGTGGGTGGATGAGTATCCGCGCCGCATCCAAGCGCTGACGACCTCCGCAGTGAACCGGGCGATCAAGCGTACTGTTAACCCGGAAAAAATGGTGACTGTTCTGGCCGGGACGATTCCTGACGGCGCCGCTAAATAAACGTTAAGGCGCCGCCGTGAGCTTGAGCGGACTGGAGCGAGGCCGAAATCAGAGGATGCTGCGTTGAGCTCGCACTCGGTGGTGCGTCGGTGAGACGCCGGCGCCATCCTCGATCTCAGTACTTCCATTCGTCCTTCCGTCCCAGTCTGCACGCTCCGTCTGTTATGAACATCGACCTATCTCCTTTGGCAAAGGCGGTCGACCCCCTGTGGCGGCAGGTGAAGCTCCTCTTCCTGGAGCAACACTTCCTCACGATTTTGTGCGGGTTCTTCGCGGTGATGATGACGCTGAGTTTCTATCGCTTCTTGCGCAGCATCAGTCCGGCCTTGGTCCTGTTCGTCTTGATGCTGATCCTCGCTATTTTGGTGCTGCATTGGACGCATACCCGCACGGAGCCAGTGTTCTTGCGGCCGTTCATTGACGTCGTTGCTCCCTTCTTTCCGGCCGCACCGCCAAAGGCGCCGGCTCTGATGCCTTGAAGGTCTCGCGGGGTTGAGTTCGTTTCGCGGTTGAGGGTGATACCGGCATTCCTGCCTGTTCGGGAGAGAACGAAAGGCAGATGACAGACAGGAATGTCTGTTTCACTCCGGGCGATCCTACTTCCCGAGTTTCTTCAACGCCTTGTTGATCTTTTCGAGGTCGCAGGCCCCGGAATTGTATTCGGGACCGAGCCATTCCAGCCACTCGCGCCCAAGTTCGGTATGCGGCTCTTTGATGCACGCGAGCATGTCGTGAAACGCCTCGACTCCGCCACAATCCTCCGGCGGCCCGGCCAGCTCACCGGCGACGCAGGACGGATAATAAACGCCCTTTTCCACGCTCCCGGTTTTCTCCACCTTGATGCCGACCTGCCAGCCGTCGCCGAAGTGATATCCGTAGGTAAACCGTTCGCGATGCTCCAAATCCAAGTCCCCTAATGTGATGTCGCGATCGTCCTCGATGGTGAGTTCCTCGCGTTTCAAGGGGTTGCCAAATCGCAGATCATCAAGGCTAAAGGCGTGGGTCTGGTAATCAAACCAGTCGAACGCGATCTGAATGCTGTCGTGCAACCGGGATAACCACATCGATTCCCGCACCACGAAGCGGCGCCAGATCCGCGGTTCGCAGGCTATGATGTTGAGCCGCAGCGTGAACACCCGTTCAAGCGGCTTCTTAACTTTTGACCCTTTGCCTTCATGGAGCGAAATCATGAAACGCCCACCAAAGCCGAGACGGACCCACTCGGCAAGCGGGGAGCTTGTCCGGGTTCCGACGCCGCCAAAGGGCGACCGCATCGCGGAATGCCCCACCCCGAAAATGATGTCAGAGCGGTTCACCGATCCGGCCAGGAAGGTAGTCGCCCATACGGCCCACGTCATCGGCGGTGTCTTTGTGAGTCGGAACGGTGATCTTCCATCGAAACAATCTCCTCCCCCTCCGGCCGGATTCGCGCCCAACCCGGAACTCGCTCGTCGTAATTGCTCCCGGGTGATTGCGAATCCGCGTTACGGCCATTGCCATATTAACTGACGTCAGACGCGAGCTTGCCCGCCGCCGAAAAACGTCCATTTCCGTCCTTTCTCCTTCTTGATGTCCCGCCACGATCCACACCGCAAAGCCCGTCACGCGCAAACGCGTCGGTTGAAGTGGCTGCTTCGTTTTACGCCCAGACGGGCCATGTTTCACCGTTATCCGTTTGTTGGACGGTTCGCGGCGAGCGCCCGACGCCGGGCGTATCTCTGGTCGTTCAAGCCGGCCCATGTCCGCCCAGCTATTTACATTGGATCGATCCTCTGCCTTTGGCCGGCGTTGGGTATCCAGCTGGTGCTGGCCTTGGCCGTGGCGGTCGTCTTGCGCGCCAACTTCATGGTGACGGGTGCGCTCCAGTTTATCACGAATCCGCTCACCGCCGCGCCGGTCTACTATGTGACGTATCGGGTTGGGCGTTACATCATGACCTCTACCGGCTTGGTGCCCGAAAAAGCCTCGCCCACACCGGTCCACGATTCCGTTCTCATTGAGATTACGCCCACGGAATCGCTTCCGGCGCAGCTCGATTGGACGGCTGGGTTCGGCAGCACCGTGATCGCCCTGTTCATTGGCGGAACCTTGTGCGGGCTCGTCCTCGGGCTCGTCCTCGATTTTCTTTATACGACGGGCTTTAAGCTCGGTCATCCCACGAAGCGCCGCCCCCCGCCTCCGGTGTCGGAAGAAGACGCCGGAACCGGGGGATAATACGGTGGCCGCGGGCTTTGAGCGCGCGCTCACCGCAAGTGACAGGTCAGTGTCAGGATGGGTGCGAATTGCCCCCACGGAACCACCACCCGGCCGCAGACCCTACATCGGAGGTTTCCCGGAGGTTTTCATAGGTGATTTTCCAGCCTCGGATGAGGCGCGGTTGCAGGGCGGCCTGCGCTCTTAGTATTGACTGGCAGGCATCGCTCTTACGTGTCAGAAAAATCAGAGTCTTAACTATCCCCAAAGGTGAACCGAATCCGACCCCTGATTTCGGCCGCCGTTCTCTCCTCTTCAATGCCCATGAAATTCTCCCTCAAAAGGGGCGCTGCTGCCGCAGCGACGATCATACCCTCCGCGCTCCAAGCCAGCGAAGCCAACATTCAGATCCCCGATCTTTCCCAGGTCTCATTTTTCAACGGCGCGATGTCCGGCATGACCGTCTTGATGCTTGGCCTCGGCGTGTGCCTGGTCGGAGCGATCTACGGCTGGATCCAATATCTGCAAACGCGTAAGCTCCCGGTCCACGCTTCGATGGCCGCGGTTTCGCAGCTCATCTGGGAAACCTGTAAAACCTATCTTTTCCAGCAGGGGAAGTTTCTCGCCGTCTTGTGGATCCTGATCGCGATCTGCATGGGGTACTACTTCGCCGTGCTCTCGCCCATGGGAGCCGGCGGCGTTACCGTTATCCTGCTTTCGTCGATCGTCGGGATTCTGGGGAGCTATGGGGTGGCTTGGTTCGGCATTCGCATCAACACCGTCGCCAATTCCCGCGCAGCCTTCTCCGCGCTGCAGGGCAACGCCCTGGCCACGCTGCTGATCCCGTTGAAATCCGGGATGAGCGTGGGCCTGCTGCTCGTGTCAACCGAGCTGTTCTTCATGATTTGTATTCTCGCGTTTCTCCCCCGCGACTTGGCCGGCCCCTGTTTCATCGGGTTCGCGATCGGCGAATCCCTCGGAGCGTCGGCCCTGCGAATCTGCGGCGGTATCTTCACCAAGATTGCCGACATCGGCGCGGACCTGATGAAGATCGTCTTCAACCTGCCCGAGGATGATCCCCGCAACCCGGGCGCGATCGCCGACTGTACCGGCGACAATGCCGGTGACTCGGTCGGACCCACCGCCGATGGCTTTGAAACCTATGGTGTCACCGGCGTCGCCCTGATTGCGTTTATCGCGCTCGCGCTCGCGACCACGCCCGCTTTGGGCGCGGTCTTGATCGTGTGGCTGTTTGCGATGCGTATCCTGATGATCCTTACATCGCTCGGCAGCTACTGGATTAACGACCTCGTCAGTCGCTCGGTCTGGGGTGAAGCACGCGATTTCAATCTCGAACATCCGCTCACCAACCTCGTGTGGATCACATCAATCGTGTCGATCGGTGTCACCTACGTGGCGAGCTACTTCCTGCTCGCCGATCTCGCCGGCAGCGAAGGCCTGTGGTGGGTGCTCGCGACCATCATTTCACTCGGCACGATCGCGGGCGCCCTGATCCCGGAGTTCACTAAAATCTTCACTTCCACGGAGAGCCGCCACGTCAAGGAGATCGTCACGTCGTCGCGCCAGGGCGGCGCATCGCTCAATATTCTCTCGGGCCTCGTCGCGGGTAATTTCTCCGCCTTTTGGACCGGCCTGTGCATTCTCGCGCTGATGTTCGGAGCGTATTATTTTTCGAGTAATGCCGCGGTCCAAATCATGATGCCGGTGGACTTCCGCTTCGCCGCACCGATCTTCGCCTTCGGTCTGGTGGCGTTCGGATTTCTCGGGATGGGGCCGGTGACCATCGCCGTGGATTCGTTCGGACCGGTCACGGACAACGCGCAATCCGTCTTCGAACTGTCCCAAATCGAAAGGCGTCCCGGCATCAGTGCAGAGATCGAACGCGATTTTGGTTTCAAACCCGATTTTGCCTTCGCCAAGCACCAGCTCGAGAAAGGAGACGGTGCCGGCAACACCTTCAAAGCCACCGCCAAACCCGTGCTCATCGGCACCGCGGTGGTCGGCGCCACCACCATGGTCTTCGGCATTATCATGATGCTGCGTGCCCTGTATCCGGATACGATCGAGAAACTCTCGCTCGTTCATCCGGAGGCGATCATGGGTTTGCTGATGGGCGGAGCCGTCGTCTATTGGTTCACCGGCGCCAGCACTCAGGCCGTCGTCACCGGCGCCTACCGCGCCGTTGTGTATATCAAGGAGAACATGAAGCTCGACGCCGCCACGGCCACCACCGAGGCGTCCAAGGAAGTCGTTCGCATCTGTACGCAATACGCGCAGAAAGGGATGATAAATATCTTCATTGTCATCTTCAGCTTCAGCCTGTCTCTCGCGTTTTTCGATCCGTTCTTTTTTATTGGATACCTCATTGGAATCGCGTTCTTCGGCCTCTTCCAAGCCATCTTCATGGCCAATGCTGGCGGAGCCTGGGACAACGCAAAGAAAATCGTCGAGGTGGAACTGAAGATGAAAAACACCGCGCTGCACGCCGCCACGGTGGTCGGCGATACGGTCGGAGATCCTTTCAAGGATACGTCCTCGGTTTCGCTCAATCCCGTCATCAAGTTCACCACGCTCTTCGGTTTGCTGGCAGTGGAAATCGCCGTGAAGATGGAGCCACTCACGCGGCAGTCGCTCGGTGCGATCATCTTCATCGTCGCCCTGGTCTTCGTCCATCGCAGCTTCTACGGCATGCGCATTCCAGTGGACAAGGAAGAGGACAGCGTCGTCCGCGCGCAGATGAAGAAGACCTAGCGAGGCGTAGCCTCAGATCATTGAGGTTCAAACATCGATCAACCGCGGATTACGCGGATGGCGCGGATGGTTGGAGGTATTCCCGGTCTTATCCGCGAGATCGGCGTAATCCGCGGTTAAAAAATCTGAGGTTTGGAAAAACTTGATCTGTTCACCACACGTTGGGCCAATCAAGGACTCTAGAGACCCCACGCCCTGGTTTGTCATTGCGCTGGATCAACCCATCCCGCGAAGCGGGATCCGTAATGAACTCTCTTTGTTTGTCATTTTGAGCCGGAGGAACGAGGGCTGGCAATCCAAGCATGAGATCTCGATCGGGAAGAAAACAGACTGAGTATTCGAACTGAGGGTCGTATTCATGGATTACCGCAGTCGGCAAAGTCTGCTGCTTATGGCGCCCGTAAAGACATTATGACGTCGTGAGCTTCACCTTGTAGGGCCAGCGCTTGCGCACCGCCTCCCGGAGGCCGCGAGCAAGCTCGGGCCCAGTCCACGAGTTCGACGAGCTTCGTATTTCTCAAGGCTTTGACGCATCAGGTAATTGCGCCAAGTGGCTTCTTCGACGATAGTGGAGGACTGCCATGTCCTTCCCCGCGCGGCTCCTGCTTCTCACCTCATTCCTGATCGTCACCCATTCGCTTCTGGCGCAACTGCCGTTGACTCGTATGGCCGCTACTTCTCTCCAGCTGCCGGCGAACCCGCCGCCGACCACCTACGCCACCACACCCGCGTTTCCCGGGCTGTCGTTCAATCAGCCCGTAGCCTTGGTCACTCCGCCGGGCGAGACCCGGCGGCTGTTCGTCGTCGAGAAAACGGGGCGGATCTGGGTGGTCCCGGACGTCACGGTCGCCAATCCCACCCGTGTTCTGTTTCTCGATCTCACGGGTGGCGTGTCGGGGTCGACGAATGCGAACGATGAACGCGGCCTGCTCGCGCTCGCCTTTCATCCGCAGTACGCGACGAACGGTGAGTTCTTCGTCTGGTACACTGTTCAAGCCACGACCTCCGCCGGGACCGGCTTGCACAACCGGCTCTCCCGTTTCCGGGTCACCGCCAATAACGCCAATCTCGCGGACTCGAATTCCGAATCGCCGCTTCTGACCCAGCGCGATGAAGCCAACAATCACAACGGCGGCGAATTGCTCTTCGGCCCCGACGGGTACCTCTATCTCTCGCTGGGAGACGAGGGTGGGGCGAACGATCAATTCCGCAATAGCCAGCGCATCGATCGCGACTTCTTCGCCGGCATCATCCGTCTCGATGTGGATCGCCGCCCCGGCTCGCTGGCCCCGAACCCGCATCCCGCGGTTCACGCCGGCACGTACACCGTGCCGCCTGATAACCCGTTCGTCGGGGCCACGTCGTTTAACGGCCTTGCGGTTTCTCCCTCCGCGGTTCGGGCGGAATTTTGGGCCACCGGTCTGCGCAACCCGTGGCGCATGGCGTTCGATTCCGCCACGGGCCAACTCTGGTGCGCCGACGTGGGCCAGGGCAGCCGCGAGGAAATCAATCTCATCGTGCGTGGCGGAAACTATGGCTGGGATTTTCGTGAGGGATTCGTGTCTGGCCCGCGTAGTCCGGCTCCGGCGGGAGTGGCATTCGTGAACCCGGTTTGGGACTACGGACGCAATGAAGGTCAGTCCGTCACCGGCGGTTTCGTCTATCGCGGCCCCCGCCATCCCGGATTGCACGGGCGTTATCTCTTCGCGGATTTTTCCAGCGGACGGATCTGGGCGCTCGACCCGGATGGCAGCGCGCCGGTCTCCGCGAGACGTATCC
>CAYVDZ010000249.1:4189-7391 GCA_964450575.1 uncultured Opitutus sp. | reverse complement strand
CACCAGGAACAGCCAGTCGAAGCTCCGCGGCTCCGGGCTGAGCTTCGAAGCAAGATCGAGGGGGCGCGTGATCATGATTGGGCCATGGGCTCACCCGTCACCGGCGCGGCCGCGGTATCCCCGGGCCGAGCTTCCCGGTAATCCGTCAGCAAATATTTCATGATCTCATTTCCAGACCATTCGATATCGCGCACGATCGAGCGCACCCGCCCGACGAGGAAGCGATGCGAAAGGTGCGCCGGAATCGCAAGCATGAGACTACCCGCCGTCGCCAGTAAGGCCTGCCACATTCCCGCCGAGAGCGCACTTGCCATGGCGTAATTACCGCCGCGTTCAAAGGCCATAAACGTCGTGATCATTCCCATCACGGTCCCCAGCACCCCGACGAGCGGCGCGATCTGAGCCACCGCGGCGATCGCTCCAAGCCGCCGCTCCAACGCCGGAAGCTCCACAACCGCGGCTTCCTGCACGTGGAATCGCATCACTTCAGCAGACTCCCCGGCCTGCATCAGCGCCGCTTTCACCACCGCCGCGACCGGGCCAGGTGTCTCTTCACACACGGTCAGCGCCTCGACCAGCCGCCGCTTGCCCAGAATGTTTTTGATGCCTTCCAGAAAAGCTTTCGCCCCAATTTGGCCCCGATGAAGGTAAAGGGTGCGCTCGATGAAGAGCATTACAGCGAGCGCCCCGAGAAGGAGCAAAACCCACATGATGGGCCCACCTTTGGCGAAAAGACTTAATTCAAATCCGGGCATGAGAGAGAGGGCATGGACAAACGTGCCACCGGCCACACCGGGCACCACTGGGCCCGAGCCAACCGGAGAGTTCGAGAAATTCGAGGGTCATAAGTTCGCCTCCGGTACCCCCAGACGCTTCATCGCCTCCCTGGCCAGGGTCTCGCCCGTCCCCAAACGGGACTGCAACAGCAATGCGTAAGCCTGACGCGCCTCTTCCAATCGATTCATCCCCTCGAGAAACTTCCCCAGGTCGAGGAGGGTCCGCGCCAGCCAGTAGCGCCTCTTGTCCACCGCCGCAAAGGGCTGCGATGCCTCGAGGAGAAAGGGCGTCACCACGTCTCCCCACCACACTTCAATCGCTTTCGCAGTCTGCCCCCGGCGCGCTAACAAAAGCCCCAGTTTAAACCCCGCTTCGACGCGCACATCCGCCGGCGCGTCAACGCGGTCCCGCAGTTGCTCGAACAGGAGCTGCGCATTGTCGGCATGCGTGGGATCAGCCGAGGATTGAGCGTTGTGGCAATCGGCCAATGCCAGCTGCGCCACCGCAATGTCCGGGCGTTGGGAATACCGGTTGAGGATTTCCTCATACGCGAGCTGCGCCTGGGGAAACTGCGACATCTGCCGTAAAAGCTCCCCTTGCTTGAGGCGCGCTAAAAACAGGAGTTCGGAATCCCCCGCTGCCGAACCCTCTGCAATCAAGCGGTCAATTCGCTTGTACGCCTCTTCCAAATCCTTCTCCTGCCCGAGTTCCTGCGAGAGCAGTGCGAGCTGATACAGCGCGTACTGGACATACACGCTTTGTTTATAGTCAGGATTATCGACCAGGCGGGTCAGCCGCACCTGGGCTTCCGTGATATTCTCCTGGGCAGCATAGTAACGCGCCTCGATCAGGTACGAATAGATCGCCGCTTCCGTCCGGGGATAGGTCACCCGTAACCGCCCCAGCGTTTCCAGCGCCGCCGCTTCCCGCTTAAGGGCGAGCTCGGCGCGCGCCTGCAACAGAATCGCGGTGCTCGCGATCTCGTCCTGCAGGGCCGGCTCCAGCTCTTTCGCCGCCTTCAACAGATAGTCCACCCGCAGCAGGGTGTCCTGCGGCTGATTCGCCTCGAACGATAGCTGCGCATGGAGCCACGCCATTCGGATGCGCAAATCCGCCGGCAACGCACGCCCCGGCGCCCCTCCTTCTTGCACGGCCAGAAGCCTCGTCACGCGCGCATCCGCTTCGGCGGTCTTTCCCTGCACTTGCAGCCAACGCGCGAGACTCCATTCGGCCTGCCAGCGATCGACCACTTTGAAAGCCGGATCATCGTCCAACTCATCGATGATCTTCGCCGCCTCCGCGGAGCCTGAACGGATCTCAGCCAAAACGCGCTGAAACATGACTGCACTGAGCTTCTCACCCGTCAGCTCAGGCGGGCGTTCGCGCAACAAGGCCGCATAGGCATCCGCGGCCGGACGAAAATCACCCGCCCGAAACCAAGCCTCCGCCTCCAACACTCCCAATTCGGCCCGCGCCACGCCGCCGCCAGCCGGCGAACCAGCGAGCAGCGCTTCCCGCGTCTTGCTCGCATTCGGGGCCGCCAACCGGTAACGCTGCTGCTCCCAGGCGGATTGGGTCAGCAGCCCGAAGACATGAGCGCGTAACGTTGAATCGGGAAAATCGCGCAGAAGGCGCTGCCCATGTTCTTCCGCCGCCGCATAATCTTTCTCGGAAACCGCCAGCTGCGCCCGGAAATAGAGCAGAACTTCGCGCATCGCATGGGCCGGTGTCCGCGCGATCAAGCGATCGAGCTCGGCACGAAACTGAGTGCGCTCCGCCGCCCGGCCCGACGCGTCTGCCAGGAGTTGCAGCGCCTGCCGCTGGCGTTCCGGCCGAACCCCGTCCGCCAGGAGTTGCAGGAGCGCATTCCGGCCCACACCGTTGCGGCTCCGATCACCGAAAAAACCAATGAGGAAATTGAACTCATCCCGCCACCCCCGCTCCAGCGCGGACATCCTTGTCAGCACTCGCTCCTGCAGAAATTTCACCGCATCAAGCCTCCGGTCTAACAGGGTGAGCTTCACCGCATACTGCCGCGCCGCCTCGTAGCCGAGCTCGCGGCCTTGATTTTGCTCAAACACCCGCCGGGTCTGCTCGAGGTCTTCGGGAGTCGGCGGGGCAAACTGAAGTCGAACCCCCTCGGCCGCGAGTTGAAACCGTGCCTTGGCCAGGTCGGTCGTGGCGGCATCCCGCGCCCGATTATAAAGTTCGTTCGCCTTGTTCTCCGCCGCCCGGTCCCGGAACGGCAAGGTATCGTAAAGTGCGGCCTGCAGGAAAATATACCAAGGACGATCACCGGTCGAAAGCTCATCGGGATTGAGGCCGTCCCACGCCACTTGCGCCACGTCGCGTTTGCGCAGTTGCTGCGCCGCCAAGCCGTGCCGGAGTTGCCAGGCCGCATCGTGCGGCGGAGGAATGCCCGCCA
>CAYVDZ010000249.1:0-4179 GCA_964450575.1 uncultured Opitutus sp. | reverse complement strand
GCCCGCATCCAGCAATACGGTCGCCAAGGCCAGCGCCTGGGCGGGGCGGTCCGCCCCGGGCGTGTCCATGAGTTTCCGATACAAGCTCGCCGCCGGCGTAAGCAGACCGAAGTCATGCGCCCGCTCCGCCGCCCGACGCAGCACGGCCAATTCACCCGCCGAAACCGGGGGGGGCGGCGGCGCCAAAGGCGCGGGCGCACTCAGCGGCTGCTGGCCATGCACCAGCATCGCCGCGGCCCATAGTCCGCCGCTGCATGCCAGCCATCGCAGTGCTAATCGAAGCATACGCATCACGCAGACGTTACGTTGCAACCCGACTCGAAACAATCAACCGCGTTGTAGAGAGTTCGGTCTGGCTCATTGTCTCACAAACCGCATCGTCGGTCCCGGTTCCGTCTCGTTCCGTTTCACAACCAACCCGCCCTTCTTATGTCTCCTGCGTTGATTGTCATAGGCGTTCTGGTCCTTGTTCTCGTCGTTCTCGCCCTCTGGGGTGTCGGCATCTATAATACCCTCGTCGGGCTGCGTAACCGTTTCAAAAACGCCTTCGCCCAGATCGATGTTCAGCTGAAACGCCGGTACGACTTGATTCCGAATCTCGTCGAAACGGCCAAAGGCTACCTCAAACACGAGCGGGAAACGCTCGAAGCCGTCATCAAGGCTCGCAATATTGCCCTCGCCGCTTCCCAAGCCGCCGCCGCCAATCCCGCCAATGCCGACGCGATGCGTGAACTCGGCGCCGCCGAAGGAGGCCTTACCGGCGCGCTCTCCCGGCTGATGGTCGTTTCCGAACAATACCCCGATCTCAAAGCCAACCAGAACATGCGCCAGCTCACCGAGGAACTCACCTCGACAGAGAACAAAATCGCTTTCGCCCGCCAGTCCTACAACGACAGCGTCATGGCCTACAACACCGCCCGGGAAACGTTTCCAAACGTAATCTTCGCCGGCACCTTTGGATTTCAAGCCGCCGAGCTCTTCCAAATTCAGGACGCGTCCGAACGCAACGCGCCCAAGGTGAGCTTCACCTGACTTACCTTCGCGCGGAGCGGGGAACGGAGAAGCCGCTCGGGGCACCCGCGTCACCGTCCTGCCAGATCCGGGACAGCACCGCCAGATATCCCCGGCCGCCGCGTTTCACCTGCGTTTCTCCCGGTTCAGGACTAAACCGACCTGCCCTCCATGGATTTTTTCGAGGCCCAAGCTGCCGCCAGGAAGCGCACGACGCGCCTGGTCGTGCTCTTCATCCTCGCCGTCCTCGGGACCATCTTCGCCGCCTATGCCGCCGGACTGCTCATCGTCGGACAAGCCGAGCGTTACGACCCAAGTCGGGAGGGAATCAGTCGTTATTCGGAACGACCATCATTGTGGCAGCCAAAGCTTTTTGCCGGTGTCGCCCTCGCAACCCTCGCTGTCGTCGGGTTGGCCTCGCTCTTCAAATGGAATCAGTTTTCGGCTGGCGGGAGCGTCGTCGCCCGAAATCTTGGCGGCCGGGAAGTCGATTCCCGCACGACCCACTTCAATGAGCGGCGGCTCCTCAATGTCGTCGAAGAAATGGCCATCGCGGCGGGTACGCCCGTACCCGCCGTTTATATTCTCGATGACGAACCGGGGCTAAACGCGTTCGCGGCTGGCCTGACCACCAGCGATGCCGTGGTGGCCGTCACACGCGGAACCCTCGACAAGCTCACCCGCGACGAGCTTCAGGGCGTGATCGGCCACGAGTTCAGTCATATCCTAAACGGCGACATGCGGCTGAACATGCGGCTGACCTCCCTGCTGTTTGGGATCCTCATCCTCGGCATCATCGGGCGCAGCATCATCTGGAGTCTGCGTTTCGGCGGAGCCCGCCGATCCCGCAATAACAAGGGCGGCGGGGGCGGCATCGCCCTCGTCGTCGCTGCCGGGATCGCGTTATTGATTATTGGATACGTAGGTTACTTTTTCGGCCGCCTCATCCAGGCGGCTGTCTCGCGTCAGCGCGAATTCCTCGCCGACGCCTCCGCGGTCCAGTTTACCCGTAACCCGGCCGGCATTGCTGGCGCGCTCAAGAAGATCGGCGGCTACGCCTTGGGCTCCTCGATGAACTCGACCAAGAGCGCAGAAATTGGACACTTCTTTTTTGCCCAGGCCTTCCGCTCTCGTTTCGGCGGATTATGGGCCACGCATCCACCGCTTCCCGAACGGATCCGCGCGATCGATCCCGGCTTCGATGGCACGTTTTTCAACCCGCCCGAAGTGGTCAATGTTGCCGAGCAATCCTTCGTCAGCGCCGGCCTGGCGCCCGCCCGGCCAGCCCCGTCCAACCGCGCGGCCCCTGGCATTCCGCTCATCCTTTCGATGGCCGCCGCCCGGCTCGCCCCCGCCACCGTCGGCACCCTCACCGCAGATCAAATCGCGGACGCCCACAACTTACTCGAATCGATCCCACCACGGCTTCGCGACGCCGCGCATGATCCCACCGAGGCGCCGCTGCTGCTCTTCGCCTTGCTCCTCGACCCGGATCCCCGGGTCCACGACAAACAGCGCCAAATCATCAATGAGCGCCGGACCGGCGCCACCTCGGCGTTGACCACGCTCGACGAATTGGAAGCACTGCTCCAGCCCTTGCCCGCGGCGCTCCGCCTCCCGCTTGTGCAGCTTTCGCTCCCCGCTTTGCGACCGCTTTCGTCCCCGGCACTCGAAGCGTTCCTCAGCACGCTCGACGCGCTGGTGCACGCCGACGAAAGGGTCTCCACGTTCGAATTTGCGCTCCAGAAGCTCGTCACCCATACCATGAAGGTGGCACGGAACCCGAGCCATGCGATCGAGCAGTACCACTCGTTCAACGCCGTCACATCCGAGATCGCCGTCGTGCTTTCCACTCTCGCACGCGCGGCAACATCGGATCCGGCCTTCGCCCCCGAAGCATTCGCGGCCGGCGCTTCCCAATTGAAGCTGATCGAGTTCCAGCTGCGCTACGTCGAAGGGACCGAAACCCACTTTCATCCCTTCAACGCCGCTTTAGACAAACTGGCCGCCGCCAGCTTCCCCATTCGCCAACGAACCATTATCGCTGCAGCACACGTCGTGAGCGCCGACGGGCACGTGCGGATCACCGAAGCCGAACTGCTGCGGGCCATTTCGGCCACCTTGGATTGTCCCATGCCGCCGCTACGCGCCCCCGCCGGCACCGCCACGTAAAGCGGCAGCGCCCGTTCGAGAGCCACACGGCCGGCATCGAACGCTGTCCCAACTACCCTATTTTCGGGGGAAATCGTGATTGCTGATCCATTCAGCCGCTCGCAGCGTCCGGCCCCACGATGGATTCGGAATCGAGCTTTTCGCCAGTCCCCGACGGCAGGTCCGGGCTGTCTGTGTCGATCGACTGCGACGCGACGATCAACTACGCGTTTCAGCAAAACGCGATCCCGTTGGTCCGCGAGGTCCGACTCTTGAATTCGGGTCAGGCTGAGCACCGCACGCTTTGCCTCACGCTCCGGACGGAGCCCCCTTTCACCCTTCCGCTGGAGATCCCGATTCCGGCCCTGGCGGGCGGCGCGGAATTCCGCCTGGCCCCCGTGGACCTGAAACTCAGTCCTGACTTCCTGGCGGAAACCCGGGAACGCGTTGCCGCCCTCCTTCACGTGGAAGTCACGGGCTTCGACACCTGCCTCGCTCATCACGCGCAACCCGTCGCCATTCTCGCGGCCAATGAATGGTCCGGACTGGAGTCACTCCCCGAAATCCTCGCGGCGTTTGTCGTGCCCAACGATCCCGCCGTGATGCGCATTCTGGATACGACCGCACAGATCCTCCAGACCCACACCGGCCGGAGCGCGTTGAACGCTTATCAGGACAAGAGCCGCGAGCGCGTCTGGCAGCAGCTCTCGGCGCTTTTCCAGGCATTGGGACGTGAACGCATCCGCTACCTCGCTCCACCCGCCAGCTACGAGACGGCGGGCCAGAAGGTGCGATTCCCGTCCGACATACTCGAGCAGCGCTTCGCCACCTGCCTCGATCTTGCACTCCTCTTCGCCGCCTGTTGCGAGCAGGCCGGGTTGCATCCGCTGCTTTTTCTCCACGATGGCCATGCCTATGCCGGGTGCTGGCGGGTGGAACGTTCGCTCGCCCAGCCCTCGTCCGACGATCAACAGGCGATCCGTAAATACGTGGAGTTGGAGGAAATCGCCGTCGTGG
>CAYVDZ010000248.1:0-7401 GCA_964450575.1 uncultured Opitutus sp. | reverse complement strand
CGGGTGAACGGACTCCTTGTTTAGACGGAAAGCAGGGCGCCTTCGCCGTAAGCTGCAGGATCGAGGATAAACGGCCCGGTGGGAGTGCGACCGCTGAGCCAAGCGGTCAGTTTATCGACGTAGTGGTCGAGGTGCCGGATCTGCTGGATGCCGTGCTCGACGATCGGGTCGAGCGTGGAAGCGAAGAGCACTCCGCCGTAGCGGGTGGTTTCCCAAGTTACGACCTCCCCGTCGGCGTTGCGCTGGATGATGCGGGCCTCAGCGGGGATGCGCGTGTAGATGCCGTGAAGGTGCCAGCAGGCATGGCGGGGCTGCAGACCGGCGTAAACGGGGTGAGTGTAGTCGGTGTGGGCGATGGGAGGCTGGTCGGGAGTTTTCACCCACCAGTAGTTGTTCACGGGGCGATCTTCCCACTGTGCGTCGAGCCACAGCGGCGTGCTGTCGCCGAAAACGGCGACCTTTTTCCCCTGGGCCAGAAAGCCGTAGAGGGTGTCGCGTTGGGCCGCGAGCGCGGGTTGATGAGATTGAAACGGGATGACGAGCGCGTCGAGGTGGGCGATGCGGGCGGGCGCGAGTTCGTGAACGTAGATGAGTTCGTAGATATCGCGGTATTTTGGCGCGGTCGCGAGGGCGTATTGGGACCAGACGCCATTGAAGATGAGGCCGATCGATTTCATAGGGGGAGCGATTGAGTGAGGTGACGGGAGGCGAGATGCGCGATGAGGTTGAGATAGAGGCGGGACAGACCGTCGGGGTCGCCGTCACGCCGGTAGTCGCCGAGCGGGCCGCTGGCCGTGAGAAACTGCGGGCCATTAGTCGTCGTTTCGTCGAGCACGACGATGGCGCGGTCCCACGTATCGGCTAACAGGACCTCCGCGCCGGGTGCCGGCTCGATGTAGCCGCAAGCCCACCAGCCGCGGATGCCGTGGCGGTTGACATTGAGCTTGGCCAAATCGACGCCGTTGAAGAGCCCGCGTTGATCGGAGACCAGACGCAGCTCGACCTCGCGCGTCGGATGGGTGTTGTCGTGAATCCAGCGGTTTCCCGGAACCCAGGCGGTAAACCAACCGCAGAAACAGGCCAGCGCTCCGCCGCGGTCGAGATGCGCGCGAATCCGATCCCGGGCACCCCAGAGCGCGACGTGGTCGGTGCCGTTCGGCGCGATGACGAGTTCGTCGGCCGAAAAATCCGGCGCCCACTTGGGGCCGATGGTTTCGGTGCGATAGTGGATGTGCTCGTTGGACACGAAGGCGTCGTCGAGCCCGGCGAGAGCGTTGGAAATGAGGGCGGCGTGGAGCATGGTGATGTCAGTTGAATTTGGGTTGGGCGTCGGTGGAGGCCGGCGACTGGCAATCGAGCGAGCGCCAGAACGCGATTTCGGCGGCACCTCCGCTGGAGGAGTCGGCCAGAAAGGCGGAGCGGTCGGAAAAGGTGCGCAGGCGACCGGCATCAAGGTGGCCGAAGCGGTCCCCGACGATGAGGGCCTCCTTGAGATCGTGGGTCACAAAGATGGCGGTGATGCCGACCTGACGGGCCACTTGTTTGAAGAGGCGCTGCATGTCGGCGCGCGTGGTGGCGTCGAGGCTGCCGAAGGGCTCGTCGAGGAGGAGCAACGGTGGCTGAACGGCGAGCGCGCGGCCGAACGCCACGCGCTGCCGCTGCCCGCCCGAAAGCTGCGCGGGCATTTTTTCAAGTTGAGCCGCGAGCCCGAGTCGCTCGATCAAGGGCTCGATCCGGGCCCGGATGGTCGATTCGTCGAGGTGGCGGAGCCGCAGGCCGAAAACGAGGTTCTCCCGCACATTGAGGTGGGGGAAGAGCAGCGGCTCCTGATACAGGTAGACAATTTGCCGGCGTTCCGGGGGAACAAACGTGAGGTCGGTTTCCCCGAGACGGAACCGTCCGGAGTCGGCGGAGACCAAGCCGGCCAGGATTTTGAGCAGGGTCGTTTTGCCGCCGCCGGAGCGGCCGAGGATGGCAAAGACCGATTCGCTTCCGACGGTAAACGTGATCCCGTCGAGCACGCGTTCCGGACCGAAGCGCTTGGCGAGGCCTTCCACCGCGACAAAACCGGGGTTGTTTCCGGGCGCGCTCATACGGCCAGAGTGGCGAGACGCCGGTTGAGGAGCAGAATCGCGAGCGGTGGAATCATGAGACACAGGGCGACGACCGCCGCGAGGTTTACGTTGCCCGATCCGAGATATTCGAAAACGCGGAGGGTGAGCACCGGCACCTTCCCCGCGCCGATGACCGCGACCAGGCCGAAATCCAGCCACGAGATCAGAAAGGTTTGAAAAAAGCAGACGGCGAGCATCGGGCGCGCGAGCGGCAGCAGCACACGTCGGAAAACCTGCCAGCGACCGGCCCCCAGCGTGCGAGCCAGCGACTCCAAGGCGGCCAGATGCGGATTCCAGAAACCGATCAGCAGAATGATGGCGTAGCCGTAGCAGAAAATGAATTGGCCGGCGACCACTCCCACAAACGTTCCGACCAGATGGAGTTTGATGAAGAGGAAGAGCAGACAAGTGCCCAGGATCACGGGTGAAAGCACGAAGGGCGCATGGGCGGCCAGCACCCACCATCCGCGACGACGGTGATAGGCAAACGTCCGGCTTGCGACCAAGCCCGCTCCAGTCGCGAGGGTGGCGACCAGCAACGCAACCGCGGTGGACATCATGAAACTGGTGCCGAGATTGCCTCCCGGACCAAAGGCCAGCCGCCACGCGGCGAGGCTGAGCGACGACGGCAGCATTTTTGGGAAGGCCCAGTCGCGAGCCACCGAAAGCAGGGCCAGATATACCACCGGTAGCCAGCACCAGCCGATCACGATGACGCCGAGAGTCCGACGCCACGCGGGCAATGAAGAAATGTGATTCGAGTTAACTGACATGCGCAGACGGAGTCTTTCGAAAAACGAGCAGGACGAGTACAAACACGAGAACGGCGTAGAGCGCGGCGATGAGGAATGCCTCCGGGCGTTGGGTGAGGTCGAAGAGCGCGAATTTTCGGCGGACCAGGATGGAAATCATTTCCGGGCGTTGGGCCCCGAGCAGAAGCGGAATTTCGTAGGAGCCGAGGACGGCGGCAAAATAGAGAGTGAGCGTCGGCGCGGCGCGGCGTAACAGCATCGGCAGAACCACCCGGCGCACGGCGGCGAGCCGGCCGGCGCCGAGTGTTCGCGCGAGGGCCACATAGTCGTCCACTCTTTCGTTGGCGTGAATCCGGATGAAAAGGAGGGTCAACCACGGCACAGCGACCGCCAGATGCGTGAGAACGATGCCGATTCCAAACTGATCATAGATGAGGGCGGGAAACTGGTCCGGCTCGGCGATCAATCCGGCCCGCCAGGCCAACCGGGCCAGGAGACCGGCGCTGCCGAGAAATTGAAAACCGACGAGCGCAGCCACCACGCCCGGTATGACCAGCGGGACAAAGAGCGCGGTGGCCGCGAGTCCGCGGCTCAGCGTGCCCCGCAGCACCTGTGAAAGGGCGACGGCGCTCGCCGCGGCCCCGGCGACGGTCACGGTGGCGACCGCGAAACTAAACCCAAAGGAGCGGACCACGTCGCTGTCGGCCTTTCCGAGACCCTGCCAGTGCTCCACCGTGAACCCGGACGACAAGGCTCCGACGAAACCGAAGCTGTAGGCCAACGCATAACCGACGCCCCACAGCGGCGGGCCGGCTGCGAGCGTGACGAACGCCGCGAGTGCGGCGCGCCGGCGCAGGGTGTCAGCGGAGGAGTTGGGTGCGAAAATCGGCATAGAGACGAACCATGTATTCGGCGGCCGGCTCTGGCAGCGCCCGGTTGGCGATCTCGGAACGCGACGGAGAAAACTGTCGACGCTGGGCCGCGCGGAATTTTGCCCGCAATTCGTCGGTCAGTCGGTCGAGGGCAAGCACCGTGCCGTCGCCCCAGACCTCGGGCTGCTGTTTCTCCAGTTGCGCTTCGGGTGAGATGAGAAAATTGCAGACGACCATCGCGCCGGCGAGATGGGGGGAGCGGGCCACGATGCCCATGTAATGCGAATTCTGAATCGTGCCGCCATCGAGAACATAAGCACGCGAGGCCGGCGGAAACAGCCCTTGAGCGACTTTGTTGTCCACTTCTCCGTCATTCATGCTGAGCGTGAAATCGATTTCGCCGCTCGCGAAGAGTTGGTGTTGCTGCGTGACACTGGCAGGGAATGTTTTCCCCTCCCGCCACAGATAGGGCTGGATGGATTTAAGGTAAGTCCAAAGTTCCGCGGAATAGCGGGCATAGTTGGCCTCGTCGAACGGCCCGGCCAAGGCGGTGGCATCGCCCGCGATTTCGTAGAGCAGCGACTTGAGAAAACTCATCCCGGTGAAACTCGAGTCGAACGTGAAACGGCCCGGATGGGCCTGCACCCACGCGGTGAGCGCCGCACGCGTGCGCGGCGGCTCGGGCACGCGTTCCTGATTGTAGACCAGGAGTAATTGGACGTTGCCCCACGGACACTCCATGCCGTTTACGGGTTGCTGAAAATCGATCCCGATAAAGGGGTTCCCGAAATCGACGTAGCGGCTGTTCGGCAATCGTTCGGTGAAGGGGCCGTAAAGCGCCTTGAGCTGGCGGAGTTGATAGAAGGTCTCGCCGTTGATCCACAGGAGATCGATTTCGCTGCTGGCCTTGCCGGCTTCGATTTCGGTCATGAGGCTCGACACCAATTCGCCACCCTGACCCGGGACAATCCGCAGCGTGATGCCGTAACGGGTCTGGAGCGCAGGCGCGACGAACCCGCGCATGTAGGCGTTGACCGACGGGTCCCCCTGCCACATCGCGAGATTCACGGTCTGACCACGCGCCTGATCGACGATTTGCTCCCAGGACAATTTCTCGGTGGAGGAGGTTTTCGGTGCCGGGCGGCAACCGACGCCGCACGCCATGACGACAGCAAGCAGGCAGAAAAGGAGCTGACGACGGAGTGGCATGCGGTTGAGACGAATATCAGAAGCGATACGTCACCGAGGCGCGATAGCGGATCGGCTCCTCGGGCAGGACGAGGTTGGAGCCGAAATAGCCATCGAATACGGTCGAGAAATTCTTCCCGTCGGTGAGGTTGAGCACATCGAAGCGAACCTCGTAGCGTGGTTGCCGGTAGAAGAGCGCGGCATTGACCATTACCTGAGGATGAATGACCACGCGGCCGAGCACATCCAGATTCTGTTCGCCGGTGTAGACGGCGTTCAAGCTGGTCCCGATTCCGGAATCGTGCGTGTAGCTCACCAGACCGTTGAGCATCACCCGCGGCTGGCCGGGATAGCGATAGTCCCCGGGGGGAAACGCGGCGAAATTCGGGGAGCCGAGGCCGGTGCCCCGGATGATGTCGGGCCGGGAATTGTCGAATGCGTCGTTCACGCTGCCGGCTTCCTGAAAAACCGACTGGTTGTCATACCTGGCGTCGAGATACGCGGCGCCAAGGGTGGCGAAAAGATTCCGGCTGGGACGGTAGGTGGCCTCAGCTTCGACGCCCTGGAAGTTGAGCTTGCTGTTGCTGCCGTCGCGATTGCGCACACTGCGCGACTGATGAAACGCCGCCGTGGAAAGAAACAGCGTGTCGTTGAGCAGGGAGTATTTCGCACCCAGTTCGACGAGCTGGCTCGCGATGTGAAAACTGGTGGACGAGAGCTTGCCGCCGCTGAGGGGAAAGCCGCCGGCCAGCCCGCTGGAGGCAGACTGGCTGTAACTGTAGGTGAGGTAATAGCTGCTCTTTTTCGTCGGAGCGAAAACGACACTCAGATTGCCGGCGCCCTGCCCCTGCGTGGTGCTGTCGCCGATGGCGGCGAATCCGGCCGGCGGGATCGGATCTTCCGATTTGACGTGGAGCACATCGGCGCGCGCTCCGGCCAATACGCTCCACTGTTCGCTCAAACGAAAGTCGTGCTGATGGAAGAGGCCAAACTGATAGGAATCGGTGCCGTTCGTGTCGCTGAGGGCGAAGTCGCCCTTGCCGTCGCCGTTGATATCGTAGTTGGCCCCCGGAGAAACGAAGACGCCGGGTCGCAGCGCAATGACGCCCGGAGTTACGCCAAGCACGGTCGGGATGACGGAACTGGGGATGCGCCGGGTCGAGAGCGGGGCGGTCAGATCGATCGGCGCGTCGGCCTCCGTGTTGAACTGGCTATAGCCGATGACATGATTGTAGCGGAAGGAAACACCGCTGACCGCGTGGCTCTTGATGGCGCGTCCTCCAAAGGAGAAATTGAAATCGCGTGCGAGCTCGGTGCGATTCTCGAACGTGTAGTTCTCGTCGATGATTTCGACAAAGGTGTTTCCCGCGATTTCCTCCCGCTGGAGGCTTTGGAAATAGGACCGGTTCGTCAGTGTGGTGGCCGGCGCGAGCTGGGCTGTAATGGCGGCCTGTGCGATGTAGGTCTTCGCGCCATTGCGGTCGTTCGGATCGATTAGCACGGTGCTGCGCGGCAGGTTCACTACACCAGTCGGGCTGATCACCGCGCGCGGTCCGGGGATGGAACCGGTCACAGGCGAGACTCCCGTGCCTGTTATGTAGCGGCCGTGGTCGATCAGATCCTGCGTGGCACGGTTCCAGCCGGCGTTGTCCGTGTAGTGTGCGTTGTAGTATTCCGCGTTGAGGTCGATCCGCAGGGTCTTGCTCGGCTTCAACGTATAGGCGAAATAAACGCTGTCGGTCTTCGTGCCGGCAAAGTCGTAAAAGCTGTTTTCGTCGAGGTGCTCCCAACTCACCCGGAGGCCGGTTTTTCCAGTTTCGATGGGCGTGCTGTAATCGATGACGCTGCGGAAGTGCTCGTAGCTGCCGGCTTCAAGCGTGATGTCACCGGCGGGCTTGGCGAGGTCGGGACGCTTGGCGTGGAGATCAACATATCCGCCGACGCGCTGGGTCGAGCCGAGAATCGGAGTGGTCGGCCCCTTGATCACATCGATGCGGTCAAATGCGTTGAAACTGATCGGCAGACCAAAGCCATTATTTCCTCCACCGCGGCGCATTCCATCCTGGAAGATTTCGCCCTGCTGGCCTCGTATGGTCGGCAAACTTGAAATGCCGAAGGTCCGCGGTCCATAAGTGTTGGCGGAAATGTTGACGAGGTCATGGAGGTCGCGAATGCCCGCGGCCTTCAACACATCGGCGGAAAGAATCGTGGCGGTGCGGGGCGTCTCGAGCACGTTGCGGCTTGCGCCGAACAGACCCGACGACACGGCGGTCGTGGGAAGAATCGAGGAGCCGGCTTCGCCCTCGACCGTGAATTTGTCGAGCGTGACAACTTCGTTCCCTGCGCCGCCGCCGGCGGAAACCTTCTCCTGGTCTTCGGCAAATGCGATTTGGCAGGATAGAAGGCCGAAAAGAGAAAATCGGACAAATTGAGACATGGTAGTCGGACAGGAAAACGGAAAATGATGAGAGACGG
>CAYVDZ010000247.1:0-7420 GCA_964450575.1 uncultured Opitutus sp. | reverse complement strand
GTGTGGTATCCACAAAGTGGATCGCTGTGGCAGAAGGCGCGTTTTGGCCTGGTGGGATTGCGGTCGGCGGAGACAGTGGCCCGCCAGCGTCTGACGAGTCCGTCGGCGCGCGCCTTGTTCGCGGGTTGCGCGGCGCATTCGAGCGTGGCGCTGGATCGGGCCGGGACCGCGTCTTTCGGCCTCGTGCTGGCGTCGGTGGGCCATCTCATCGACTGGCCGTGTGCCCGCGGCGGTTCGCAGGAAATCACCCGGGCGCTGGTCCGCGCGTTGGAAGCGCATGGTGGCGAATTGCGACTGCGGTCGCGCGTGAACAGCCTGCGCGATGTGCCGGATTCGCGCGCAGTGCTTTTCGATGTGAGCCCGCTGCAATTGGCGGCGATTGGCGGCGATCAGCTCCCGGCTGGTTATCGCGAACGCTTACTGCGGTTTCAGCACGGACCGGGCGTGTTCAAAGTCGATTGGGCATTGGACGGCCCGATCCCGTGGCGCAACGCGGAGTGCGCCCGCGCGATGACGGTGCACGTCGGTGGCACCTTTGAAGAGATCCTGCGCTCGGAGCACGAGATGATGGCGGGCCGGATACCCGGGGCGCCGTTTGTCCTCGTCGCGCAGCAATCGGTTTTCGACGCCACACGCGCCCCCGCCGGGAAGCATACCGGCTGGGGTTATTGTCATGTGCCGGCTGGTTGCACGGAAGACATGACGGAGCGCATTGAAGCCCAGATTGAACGTTTCGCGCCGGGGTTTCGCGACCGTATCCTGAAGCGTCATACCATCAATCCGGCGCAACTCGAGGCGCACAACGCGGCGATGATCGGCGGCGACATCGGCGGCGGGCGAAACAATCTCACGCAGTTTCTCTTCCGTCCCCTCCCGCGCCTCAATCCGTACACGACACCCAACGCGCGCCTGTTTCTCTGTTCGAGTTCCACACCACCCGGCGGAGGCGTGCATGGGATGTGCGGCTACCACGCCGCGCTCAGTGTGTTGAAGAGAGTATTCGGACGCAGCCCGCAGCGCTCGTAATGGCAGAGTCGCGCGATGGGCGAAGGCGACGCGTGCGGGCCCGCTATTTCTTGAGGGCGGAAAGCGCGTCGATTGCCACCTGGTTTTTAAATTCCTTCGCGATATCGAGCGCCGTGACTCCCAATTTGGATACGATGGTCGGATCGACTTTATGATCGAGCATGAGCTGGATCATTTCAGCGCCACCGCTCGCGGCCGCCTCGTGCAAAGCGGTGCCCCCGCGTTCACTCAACGTCATTGGATCGGCGCCGCCCTTCAACAACGCGCGAGCGATGTCGACCTTGTCCTTGGCCGCGGCGTGGTGCAAGGGCGTCCATCCCATACGATCCCGCTCACCGGTCTGCGCCTTCCGTGCGACCAGCGCCTCCACCATGGCCAGGTTGCCACGCTCAACGGCGAGATGCAGGGGCGTGCGCTGGCTGCGATCCGCTGCGCTTGGGTCGGCGCCGGCTTCGAGGAGGAACATCGCGACTTCAGTGCGGTTACGAAGAATCGCCTGGTGCAAGGGGGCGAGCGCCGCATCCGGCGCTCCCTTGAGCAGCGCCGGATTAAGACGCAGGTGCAGCTTCACGTCCTCGAGCTCGTTCCGCGCGATCGATTCATCAATGGTCGCATACCGCGGGACCAGGGCCGCGGTCGACGGCACGCCTTGCGCCGGGACGGCCACGCCGGCGCTCCAGATGATGCCGTTCAAGACGAGCGTGCGGAAGTCTTGATTGGTCCAGTTGCGATGGAAGTGTCCGCCGGTAAATCCAAACGCCCGCCGTCCTGCCGGCTCGAATACCCAACCGAGCGTTTGCGGTACGCGTTGAGCGAGGGCCGCGCGAACCGCCGGGTTGCCCGAACGGGGTCCGTCCTGCCCGAGGGTGCCTTCCGGGGGCACGGCCTGCAGCACGGGCGTCACGCCGGGTTTAAATCGCAGATGGTAATACCATTCGTCGTCGATCTCGAAGGGCGCGACACCTTGCGTGACGGCGTGGCGGGCCAGGGTCGGAGCTTCCAGTTTCCATACGGGATTGACTGACCAATTGACTTCGAAGCGTCCGCCCACCGCTTCGAGTAGAAAGTCCGACAACTCGCCGGCAGTGGGCTCTAGGGCGAAGTGCAAAACCGCGAGACCTTTTCCGGCTTGCACGTGCTGGCGAAGCGTGGCCGTTTTTCCCAGCGCCACGTGACGATCGAGTCCGTCTGAATACAGCACCAGGGCCGACGCGGCCTTAAGCTTTGCCTCCGAAGGCCAACCCAGACTGAGCTCGGCGCGCAAGGGAAGTTCGCTGGCATTCAGCGCGTCGACCAACAGGGCGCCGCCATCGGGGAAACGGTGTTCACCGGGACCGTGGCTCGGATCGCCGGCGATGAAGAGAATGTTCGTAGTGCCAAAGCAGATACTCGCAGTGGCAAGTCCCGCCACGAACAACCAACTGGGTTTGAGCAGGCGTGCGATCTTCATGAAAGTGACGGTGCGAACCGGGTAGTGGGGGTCAACGTTCCTTGATGATTTCAAGGCATCGGGCGAGGCTCGCATACGGCCGACACGGCGAGCAGCCGCGACAGAAGGAGTGCGCGGCAAGCATTGCGGTTAACTTACTTCGCCGCGACTTTGGGAGTCTCGGCGGTGACCATTCGAATGACGTGATACGTGGCCGGGACGTCGCCGGCGTTACGCATCCCGTGAAGGTCATTGGACGCGAAAAACAGCAGCGAGCCGGGGCCGGCTTCATGGGACTCGCCGTTGATCGTTACCGCGAGCGTGCCTTCGCGGACGATGACTAACTCATCGTCCGGATGGCGATGGGCACCGTGCGCGGCGAGGCGGGCTCCGATGCGTGAAGCGTGCGCTGAGAGCTTGGCGAGGGTGACGGTGGAGCCGGTCAAGATGGCGCGGCGTTCGCCGGCCGTGGTCGGGGTGGCTGTGAGTTTTTCCCACTCGTAGACGCCGGAACGCAAGGTCGGCGCGGGATTGTGCAATGCCGGGTTATGGGTCGCGGCTGACGCCAGATTAACCACCCAGTAGGTGGCGCGCGTTTCGCCCACATTCCGGACGGCGTGAGCGTCGTTCGTGGCGTAGAAGAAGGTCGAGCCGGGGCCCGCGCGTTGCGTCTGGCCGTTGATATGCACCTCGAGTGTGCCCTCCTTCACGATGATCAATTCCTCCTGCGGATGACGGTGTGGTTCATGGGACGCACGGCCGGGGTTCAAAGTCGTGATGTGGCACTCGAATACCGCAAGCGTGGACGTGGGATTATTGGCCACGTCGCGGCGCTCTCCGCTCGGGGTGGGGCGAACCTTGAGGTCATCCCAGCGGAAGACAGTGGAGCTGAGCATCGGTTTGGGGGATTTCGGAGCGGTTGATTTCTCGGCGGCCGCGGCGGAGCCAATCGAGAGCAGCCCCAAGGCCGCGAGAGGAAGAAACCATGAAAGGCGAAAGGATTTCATCGGGGGGTCGCAAAGTGCAGCGAACTTCGGGAAGGACGCAAATGCGGACTTTCGAGGTGACATCGTGGCGGGGACAAATCACGTTGCCGGCCCCTGTGACGCTTTTTGCTTTCTACGTCGTTGTTATCACTCTTGGGATTTTAAGCATGGGCTTTCAGCTGCTCGCCTCGCGACTGCTGAATCCCCATTTCGGATCTTCCATCATCGTGTGGGCGTGGTTGATCTCGACGTTCCTGGCGGCTTTCAGCGTCGGATCGATGCTCGGGGGCTGGATTAGTAATCTCGCACCAGCTCCGCGCCGCCGCGGCCAGTTGATTGGTGCGTTGATCGCCGTCGGCACGCTGGCGCTGGTGGCAACGTTCGGCCGTACGCTGCTGACCACGATTGAAGTGACGTTTACGGACATGAGCACGGGGCTGCTGGTCTCCTGCATGGGCGTTTTCTTTTTGCCGGTAATGGCGTTGTCGACGTTCGGCCCGCAATGCGTGCAGTTCCTCGCGTGGCGTGGGACGCCGCCCGGAAAAGCGTCCGGGATTGTCTATGGCGTGAGCACGTTGGGGAACATCGCCGGCGTGATGTTGACCGCATTTGTTCTGATTCCAAATTTCCGCGTCTCGACGCTGCTCTACCTTTGGCTGGTGGTGGCGCTTGTCGGGCTCGTCAGTTTAATTCGCCTCCTGCGTCTGCCACACACGCCATGATTCTTCGCTCTCTTTGGGTTTCCCTGTTACTTCCGGTTGTCGGGTTCGCCGCGTCAGCATCTGGTCCGGATTTTATCGAAAATTTCGATACGATCTACAACAGCCTGACCGTTGAGAAACGGGGCTCGATCGTCGAGCTTCGGGCCCGGGCCCGCGGCACGGAGGCGCTCGAATCCGCTATTGATCTCAGCGATCCGCTGCAACTCGTGGTGCCGTATACGCGTTCGCTTTATGGTGCGCTCTTTATTCAACCGAAGCCGAGCCGGGTGTTGATGATCGGCCTCGGCGGCGCGGGTTTTCACCGGTTGTTTGCGGCAGCGTATCCCGACGCGTTGCTCCACACGGTCGAGCTCGATCCCAAGGTGCTGGAACTGACCGAAACCCGGATGGGCTTCAAACCCACCGCGCGTACGCCTGTGACGATCATGGACGGGCGGATGTTTGTGAAGCGCGACAAGCAGCAGTGGGATTGGCTGATCCTCGATGCGTTCCGGGGCGGCTTCGTGCCGCCGCATTTGAAGACCGAAGAGTTTTATCGGGAGTGCGCCGCGCGACTGAGCGAGCGCGGGGTGTTCGTCACGAACCTCCATGCGACCACTCAGCTTTACTATTCCGATTTGAAGACCATCCAGGCCGTGTTTCCGCAGGTCGTGCTTTTCAAGACCGGTGACCGGGGCAACGTGATCGCCTGTGCCGTTAAATACCGCAGTCCCATTATTACCGATCCGGCGCGCTGGCCATCACCGGAGTCGCTGATGGCGCCCGTGTTTGCCGGCCGCCTTGATCTGAAGGATTTACGGGCGGAGCACTCCCCGATTCCGACGGCCCTGGTGCGGGCGGGACGCGTGTTGACGGATGATTTTGCGCCAGTGGAATTTCTCGACGCGCTGAAGGCGGGGAATACCGATCAGAAGAAATAAGCCAGTGCTCCGACGCTGAAGTGGTGGCTTGCGTCAGGCCGTGATTTTTGCGGCCATGGCGACCTCTCTCCTTTACCCTGGAAAATGCAGTTGAAGCCACAGATTCCACAGATGCACCCAGATTACCAAGGCACTCTGCATTTCGGGCCCTTCACCTTGCGGGTTAATGGCAGTCAGTTGCTCCTTGATCGGCAATTCTCTGGATCCTTGTCATTGGTGGTTAATCTGATCGGCCGAATTTAAGCTTACCCTTATGAGCCTTTATATTGGAATCGATTCCGGCACCCAAAGCGTCAAGGCCGTCGTCCTCGATCTCGACTCCCGCAAGGTAGTCGCCGAGGCGCGGGCCCCGCATGCGTTGATCAGCGGCTTGCCGGACGGTCACATGGAGCAGCACCCGCAGGAATGGACGGCGGCCCTCGACACCGTGATCAGCGAAGTGGCGGGCCGGATTGATCGTAACCGGGTGAAAGGGATCGGCGTTTCGGGACAACAACACGGCTTCGTGGCGCTCGACGAAAACGGTCAGGTGATCCGCCCGGCCAAGCTGTGGTGCGATACCAGCACGACCGCGGAGTGTGCGCTGATGACGAAGAAGCTGGGCGGCACCAAGGGCGCGATCCGTGAAACGGGGAACGCGATCCTCCCCGGATTTACCGCGCCCAAGATTCTTTGGCTCAAGCGGAACGAGCCGGCGAATTACAAGCGGTTGCGGCACGTCCTCCTGCCGCATGATTACCTGAACTTCCATCTCACGGGGAATTACACCATGGAGTTCGGCGACGCGTCCGGCTCCGCCTTGATGGATGTGCGCAAGCGCGCGTGGTCCGGGGCGGCAATTGCCGCCGTCGACAAAAATCTCCGGGATTGGCTGCCGGAATTAAGCGAGTCGCACGCCGCCGCCGGCACACTGCGCCCGGAACGCGCGCGAGCGTATGGATTTTCCAATGACGTGGTCGTGAGCGCGGGCGGTGGCGACAACATGATGGGCGCAATCGGGACGGGCAATGTCACCCCCGGGTTGATCTCGGCGAGTTTTGGAACGAGTGGAACGATCTACGCCTACGCGGCGAAACCGGTGGTCGACCCACAGGGTGAGATCGCGGCGTTTTGTTCCTCGACGGGCGGATGGTTGCCGCTGCTGTGTACCATGAATGTCACGACGGTGACCGAACAGTTGCGGGCGTTGTTTGCCTACGATCACGCCGGACTGGAAGGCGCGGTGGCGTCGACTTCGCCGGGGGCCAACGGTCTCGTGCTCCTTCCGTATCTCGCAGGCGAACGAACTCCAAACGTGCCGGACGGGTCCGGGGTGCTTTTCGGATTAAGTGCAAAGACCTTCAACCGGGGAGCCGTCGCGCGGGCCGCGATGGAAGGCGTGACCTTGGGAATGAACTACGGCCTGCGGCGTCTCGCGGAACTCGGAGTGAAGGCCAAAGAAATCCGTGTGACCGGTGGCGGTTCGAAGTCGGCGGTCTGGCGCCAAATCATGGCCGACATCTTCGGGGTGCCGGTGGTCGCGATGGTCGAGGATGAAGGCGCGGCATTGGGTGGAGCATTGCAGGCGGCGTGGTGTGTGGCCCGGCAAACGGGAAAACGGACCGCAAAGATCAGTGACTTTACCGAAGGCGTGGTAGCCTTGAACGAGGAAACCCGTTGCCTGCCGCGGAAAGAAAACGTGGCGCGTTACCAGGAACTGCAGAGCCTGCAGGACGCGTTGAGTGTTGCCGTGCGGCCGGTGTTCGAGCGCCATCGCAAACTGAGCAGCACGGGATAAACCCAGCGGTCCGGAGTATTATGATGCGGGTGAGGAACGGGACCTCAACCGGACTCATCTTGGGGTTGCCCGCGAATCACTTGAATCGACGCGGATCGCCGTCGAGGACGGATGCATCAGTCCTGTTGGCGCACGGAAATGGCCTGCAGGAGCAACCGGTGCCAGCCAGGGCTGACCAACGAGGGATGAAACCTTCAGTGCGATCCACCCAACGCGGCAAACCGGCCGTGATCGTGATGGGGGGATTTCGGATTCTCTAACCAGCGATAGCCTTTGACTCCGACGCCTTACTTGCGGCGATTCAAAAGATCCAGTAAGGCGGGTGCTCCCCGCGTGGCGGCTTCCCTCAGCAGGATTGACCAGAGCGAGGAGGAATCGGGGTTGGACGGGGTTCCGCCGATGGTGAAGGCTCGCTGCATCAGGCGGTACCCTTCGGGATCGGCCTGCTCGCCGAGAGCGTTGGCCCGGCCGAGTAGATGTTCGAGACCGCCCTTGGCGCCGAACTGCAACTGGATCTGCATCGGCTGATCCTGCATCGCGACGCCGGGACGATTGGCGAG
>CAYVDZ010000246.1:0-7433 GCA_964450575.1 uncultured Opitutus sp. | reverse complement strand
CCCTCGCCCTTGCCCGCGGCCCATCGCCCACGAGCTAACCCAATGAAATCCTATTTTCAGAAATTCCGCGGCCAGGCCGCTCCCCTCCCCGCCCGGCTGCCTCATCGCAAAATCATGCTCGCTGGCGTCGGCGCGGCCACCGCCATCGGTTTCGTCGGCGCCCTTGCGACCTACACGGGCGAACCGCTGCTCCTCGGTTCGCTCGGCGCGAGCTGCGTCTTTTTGTTCGGGCTGCCCGACGCGCCATTCTCCCAGCCCCGCAATGTCATCGCTGGGCATGTCCTGAGCTCGCTTATCGGGCTCGTTTTCTTGAAAATATTTGGCCCCCACGCGTGGACGCTCGCGCTCGCCCTCGGCACGGCCGTCGCGGTCATGTTTGTCACTCGCACCGTTCACGCGCCGGCCGGATCGAATCCGGTGATCGTGTTCATGACCGAGCCGGGCTGGAGCTTCCTCCTCGCACCCACGCTCCTCGGCGCCGGCGGCCTCGTGCTGATCGCCCTGCTGTTCAACAACACCGTCCACCCCGGTCGCTATCCGCTTTACTGGCTCGGCCGCGATGCGGCGAAGTGCCCGTGAGCCCTCACTCCATTAATCGTGAAAACCACCATCATCGTCCTCTCCGATCCAAAGGCCAATTCCGAAGAAGCGCTCGGCCGCGTCTTCAACGCGCTCGCCGTCGCCCACGAATTCAAGCAGGCCGGCGAAACCGTCCAACTCCTCTTCGCCGGTGCCGGCACCCGCTGGCCCGCCGTGCTCAACAAAGCCGGACATCCCGCCCACGCGCTCTACAAACAGGTGCTCGACATCGTGGTCGGCGTCTCCTGTGGCTGCGCCGACGTCTTCGGTGCCGACGATCGGGGGCTGGCCCGCATCACGACCAATGCCGTGCCTGGCACGACGGGTTTGCCAAGTCTGCTCGGCCTCCAGCGCGACGGCTTCCAAATTCTCACTTTCTAAAAAATCGACCATAACTACTCCTCGACGCAACCTGCAACGCGGAGAGTTCAACAGGCTGACCCATCTGTCCAGCCCGCCGTGGCCGGAAAAGCCGAATAGCGGAAGCGGTGCCCCTTGAACACATGAGGGCCAGCGTAGGGTCACGCCACGTATCCCGACAAGACGCATTTGAACTCCTGCCGCTCGGTGCAACCGCTCTGATGGAACCGATGCAACAGCGAGTCCTCGCGATGCGACGCAAAGCCGACGCGACATGCTTTTCGTCGCGCTGGCGCCTCTAACTAATTCGTCTGCCCGCTGCGGCGAACCACTCCCGCTGCGTAACCGATGAAACGAGTATCGCCGTTGTCCGGATTCCTGGCGTGATCCGTGGGGGTTCCCCATCGAACCACGTGACCCGGAGACCGCGTTTCAGCTGATTGGGCGGTTCTTTGAGCGGGACACCGAACTTGGGCAGGACGATCTGGAAGCGATTTCGAGGACGTTTCGTAGGGCGGCCCGTCTCTTCAGGACGGCCTCGACCGCGTGTCCGCCGGATCGCGTCCAAGCGGAATTGAAGCGGCTCATTGCGTACGACGATAGTGGATCCCGCTCCTGGCTGACACACGAATCGGCCTGACCGATCCCGTCGGGTATGATCCTGTTCGGCCGGGACGTTGTCGGCCCGTAGGGTGACGAGCTGGCACCATGGCTTGCTGCCGAGGGGCCGCCTGACCGGAACTACTTTTTTCAGTATGCAGGGGGATTGCCGGGGGTACTGAACCCGCGAGTCAGCCCTTGCAGCCGCCGTCATTCGGATGATTCGTGCCGACCATCCCCAGCACTCAACACTCGGACGCGGCGAAACCGCGAAACTTTATTTAGCAACGAGCGGACGGACCCTCTCGGAATGAGCCCGGCGCCACGTGTCACTTATCGCTGAATTTACGACGCGCTGCGAGTGGGCGGGCCCTTTTGCGGGCGCCATAGTTATCGCTAAAACAATCAACGGAACGTCCTTACCCCGCCCCGTCGCCCGACCACTTCTCTCCAATTCGCAGAGTCCGCTCGGAGGCCGGGTAACAATTAACAGGCAGACCCTGTCCGACTCATCCGTGCGAGGTAGACACGAGACGACGAGCGTTGTACCAGCGTTCGGGGATTAACCCGGCCGGGAGCTCGTTCAAGCTGGCGTGGCCGGTCATTTGCCTACATCGAAAGTGCATCCCGGCGTGACAATGTCGCAAAGTTTCCCCAACCCTTTCATCGCTATGATTCGCTTCCTGCTCCCTCTCGGGTTGATCCTCGGCATCGCCCCCGTTCAGGCCGAAAACTGGTCCAATTGGCGCGGCCCTTTCCATAATGGCTCCAGCCCGGAAAAGGGTTTACCAAGTCACTTCAGCCAGACCGAGAGCGTGAAATGGGTCTTTGCTCCGCCCGGCTCCTCCGCCGCGACACCGATCATCTGGGGCAACTATGTTTTCCTCACCGCGGGTGATGCCAAAACCAGCAGGCAAACCGCGCTGGCCCTCGACCGCGGGACGGGGAAAGAACTCTGGCGCGTGGACGCCGGCAACTCCGCCGTCGACGGCCAATATAGCAACACCTGCTCACCGTCACCGGTCACCGATGGAAAAACGGTGGTGTTCTTCTTCGGGACGGGCGACCTGATCGCCGTGGATTTCGCTGGAAAGAAAAAGTGGAGCCGAAACATCGGGCCCTTCGCGTTCCAGTGGACCTTTTCCTCCAGCCCGCTGCTCCACGATGGCCGCCTGATCATGCAGGTGTTGCAACGCGACGTGGCGGTGCGGGGCAACGGCAAGCCCACGGGCAACGAATCATTCCTCCTCGCGATTGACCCCGCCACGGGCAAGGACCTCTGGCGGAGCATCCGCCCTTCGGATGCGGTCGCCGAATCCCGTGAAGCCTTCAGCACCCCGTTGCCGTTTGAACACAACGGACGCAAGGAATTGGTGGTGGTAGGGGGCGACTGCATAACCGGACACGAGCCGGCGACGGGCCGGGAACTCTGGCGCTGGGGCACGTGGAATCATACTAAAATCGGCCATTGGCGCCTGGTGCCGTCCCCCACCGTGGGAGGCGGCGTCATCCTCGCAAGTGGCCCCAAGGGCGCGCCGGTTTACGCGGTCAAGGCCGGCGGCAACGGCGTGTTAACGAACCGAAATCTTGCCTGGCAGAGCCACGTCCAACAGACCGACGATCCGGCCGATGCCGCCCCGGGACCGAAGGAACGCGACCTCACGACGGATGTACCGACGCCGCTCTTCTACGAAGGCAAATTCTATATCGTGAACGGCACGAAGAAAAAAATGTACTGTGTGAATCCCGCCGACGGTTCGATCGTCTGGAGCGGCGACCTCGGCGGAAGATCCGCGTTTCAAAGTTCGCCCACCGCCGCGGACGGAAAGATTTACCTGATGAATTTCGATGCCGACGTCCTCGTCATCCAAGCGGGAGGCACCGAATTCAAGGTCCTGCATCAGGCGAATTTCAAGGACGCCGGCGACGACACGCGCCACCGTTCGAGCGTCGCCATCTCCCAAGGCAATCTCTACATCCGCACGGGTACAAAGTTGTTCTCGTTGGGAAAGTGACACACCAGGATCTCACCACGGCCGCGTCTCCCTGAAGTCGCAGCCCTCCAACGACAATACCTCGCCCAAAAAAATCGCAGTAGGTGCCATGGCACATTGTCACGATTCACCGACATAACCCGGCCCGAATTCTCCCTCGTATTCGACCCGGATGCGGCGGGCCATGCCGAATCGAAATCAGATTCCCGACGTCGCCTGCACCCCTGCGTCACCCCAATCCTGGGTAGACTTCGAACCTTAGTGTCGCGTTCACTTGGTTTCCGTCACGCGTCGGTTCGAAACTACTTCGTTTGACATCCTTCATTTTGTCAGACATGAGGGGGCCGATGCAGACCAACACCCGAAATTTCCTAAGGGACTTCACCGCCATGAAAGCCAAGGCGCGGAAAGGCGAAGTCGTCAGGGTGAAGGATAAGGAAAGCGAGTTTCTGTTCACTGCTTCCTCCGGACGGAAATCGCTGCTCGGCGCTGCCAGAGGAAAGATTCAGATAAACAACGATCTTACTCAGCCCACCCTCGGCAATGATGATTGGAAGCCTTCCCTCTGATGCCCGCGTTAAAGTACCTTCTCGACACGCACGCCTTCTTGTGGGCTGCGGTGGATGAAGACAAACTTAGCGCAAAGGCATCCAAAGCAATTAGCACGACCGCTTACGATCGACTGTGCATTTGCGATGTCACTCTCCAGGAGATCGGACTTTTACTGCACTCCGGACGGATCAGCTTCGACGGATCGCCCCGCAAGGTGCTCAGCTCACTGCTCAACTACGTTACCGTTCTTCCAATCACGCTCGACATTGCCATTGCGGCACCGGCCCTTGCCCTTCCTCACGGAGATCAATTCGATCGCATCATCACCGCTACCGCGAAAATTCATCAGCTTACGCTGGTGACAAAAGACGCGAACATCACTGATGCGTCAGTCGTAAGCACACTATGGTAGTCGTGCCTCTTGGTTGCCCACTTAGGCAGCATGCCCGCTTGCAATCACTGCGCACCGCTCAGTATCCAAATATATATATCTCCTCGTCCTTCACGCTGAGCCAGAGCCCCTCGACGAACACATTGTCGAGGCAACGCCCTTTCCCGTCCATCGAGATCCGGATTCCACGGCTCCAAAAAGGGGTCAAACCCTAATGTCTGTTATTTTTAACGTACACCACGAAGTGAATGGGTCGACCACAGACATTAGGGTTTGACCCGAATGGCGCTAAGTTAAGCCAGCAGTGAAGATGGACAACGGGTGTCATCGCAGTCCCCGTGAATCGGATACGCGCATGCGGTGGCGTGGCCGGGTCAGAAGCTGGTAATTTTTTCGTCAACTTGAAAATGGATTGCCGCAGCTCGCAGCCGACACGAAGCGATTGCGTAGCATCGCAGGCTGGCCTTGGATTATTAGTCTCAACTTGAAAGCTAACTAGAATGAGGAAGCATCCCACCATGCGCGAGCAGATCGTGGCACTGGCCGAGCAGCGCGGTGCGATGAATCGAACGTTGCTTGAAGCGAGCCTCGCGGATAGCGAGCCGTCGGTGCCCGTCGCCTGAGGCGATTGGGCTCTTGGCGATTTCTACGAACGGGATGTTTTAGGAGCGGGAAGATTAAGGAAGTGTGAGGCGAAGCGGGCGATGTCGTCGTGCAAGGCTCGGTCGGAATCGAGCGGTTTGAAGGGAGGAAGGTCGGGCATGCTGGAAGCGGGTTCGCCAGGTGCCGCATCCACGCGGCGCAGGTGGTTGAGTTGCAAAAGCGCGATGGCCAGTACGGCGAGGACCGATGCCAGGTGGTCGGTCTGGGCGTAGGCGGCCCGTCCGGCGGTGGCGGCCATGGGGACGATATCCTGATTGCCGACGTTGGTCGGGATGGAGCTGGTGGCGTGCTGCTGGCAGCGTCCCCGCATCTCGGATACGATGGCGGTGGAGGTAATTTGCGCACCGGCAAGCCCGCTTTGACGTCCAGGGTGGCGGGCGAGAAGCAGGGGGGCTCCGCCATTTTGCTGAGGGTTGGCGAGAAGGTCGATCTGCCGGTCGGCGAGAATGGCGACCTGAGTGAGGGCGGCATTGATGGCGTCGGAGGCAAACGCAACCTGTTGGGCGTGGAAATTGCCGCCATGCACAGCCTGGCCGTCGGGGTGATCGGCGTCGGGCGGGATGATCAGGGGGTTGTCATCCACGCCGTTGATTTCCGCGTGAATGAGCGCCTCGGCGTGGGTCAGCTGGGCGCGGCAGGCCCCAAGGACTTGAGGGGCGCAGCGCAGAGAATAAATTTCCTGCAACGGGCGCGAAGGATCTCGTTTGTAGCCACCGAGGCGCTTGATCTCCTCGCGCATGGCGGTGGCACTGTCTTCCTGGCCGCGCTGGCCGCGCGCCTGGTGGAGCAGCGGGTGGAGCGCTTGATCATTGCAGCGCAGGGTGACGTAGGCGAAAGCGGTGAGGTGTTCGGCTGCGAGCAGCAGGCGCCACCCCTTGGCAAGTGAAAGAGCCGCATAAGCCGTGCTGAAGGAGGTTCCATTAATCAGGGCAAGTGCGTCACGTGGCTCCAGGCGGGCGGGGGCTTGTTTGCGCTGAAACAGGAAGCGCTGGGCGGTGATGCGTTTTCCCGCCATCGTCAAGAGGCCGCGCCCGACAAGAGGGCGCGCGAGATGGGCCAAGGGGATGAGATCGCCGCTTGCACCCAGGGAGCCGATTGAAGGCACCACGGGGGTGGCCCCGGAATTAACCAGATCGAGGTAAGCGGACACAACCGACGGATTAATGCCGGAGTAACCGCGGGCTACGGTGAGAACACGGACGAGCATGGCGGCGCGCACGACCGCGCGGGGGGCGGGCTCGCCGGCACCCGCGCCGAGGTGTTCAAGCAGCCCGATGGCGTGCTCGGCACTGTTAGCTCCGCCTGACTCAAAGGTTACAAAGGGTCCGAATCCGGTGGTGGATCCGTAAATGGGAGCGCCGCGCTCGCGGAGTCGACGGAGGACGGCGTGGCTGCGTTTGATCGCCTGCCGGGCGGCAGAAGTCAGCCCCACTTGGAGATTGGTGCAATGGGCAAAACGCTCCAGTTCCAACGGAGATAAACTGGAATCGGGGGAGAAGGTCGGCATCGTTGAAATGAAGTGGGCGCGATGCGCCGGACGCGAGGGAACGCACCACTCGCACGCGAAGTCGTCTAGGACGGCCGATCAAATTGCCGCCGAAGGGCGACGCGGTCGATTTCGCCCTTCGGGGTAATTCGCCAAGTCTCGATCGGCATCCGCGGCAGCACCCGGACACGACCGGCGAGCGGACCGAGACACTCTGCCAGTAGCGCGATCTCCGGCGCGACCCCGGTGAAGGCGAGCGAGAGAACGTGACCGTCGGGCGACCACAGCATGATTTCCCCGATGCTCGGGCTGCGTTCCTGAAGCCGCTGTTCGTAGTCGATCGCGCTCAGGGTGCGGCCGTTGTCGAGGCGGACGAGGTCGTCGCGGCGGCCCATAAAAAAACACGTACCATCCTCGATGCGGCCGAGGTCGCCCGTATCCTGCCAGAGTGATCGCGGGGGGACCGGCAGGACCGGATCGGTCAACGGCCAACGGCCCAGGCAAGCGTTGGCCCCGCTAAACTCGATGTGGCCGTCCGCGTTCAGGCGCACTGCGCAGCCCACCGGCCGCCCGAGGAGGTTGGGAAAAAATTCGCCCGGCGCGCCGAGCGTGATGCCCGGCGAAGCTTCCGTCTGGCCGTAGCCCACGCGCAGGCGGGTGCCAGCCAGCATCGCGCAGGTCTCCGAGGTGAGCGCGGCCCCACCGATGATGCCGCCGCGCAGGGAGGCGAGCACCGCGGGGCCTGCTGGCTCGGCCGCGAGCCGTCGCACCATCGCCGGCACGGCGCACCACCAGTCGAGTTTCCACG
>CAYVDZ010000245.1:2455-7445 GCA_964450575.1 uncultured Opitutus sp. | reverse complement strand
CTGCTGCCCGGGGAGCTTTTCGTCCATCGCAACATCGCCAATCTCGTCGTGCATACCGATCTGAACTGTCTGTCGGTGATGCAGTTCGCCATCGATGTGCTCAAGGTGAAGCATGTGATTGTCTGCGGACATTATGGTTGCAGCGGCGTGATTGCCGCCTTGCGGCGCGATCGAGTGGGACTCGCCGACAGCTGGTTGCAGCACGTCCAGGACGTCGGCGAAAAACACGAACGGAAACTCGAATGCGTGGCCGGCTCGGGGGCCGCCCGTTGCAACCGGCTGTGCGAACTGAATGTCATCGAGCAGGTGGCCAACGTGTGCCGCACCAGCATCGTCCGCGACGCCTGGCTCCGGGGCCAGGTACTCACGATCCACGGCTGGGTTTATGGACTGAAAGACGGCCTGTTGCGCGATCTCAATTGCACCGCGACCGATTTCACGTCCGCCCGGGACTCGTATAAGTCCGCGCTCGAACAGCTGTAAACGCCCGGTCGAAGATCGGATGGTGTCTCTGACCCGCCCTCTGACAGGAATGCCGACAATTCGGGGTCCAAACCCAAAACCGCGAATTACGCCCGACAATCCTAAATTCCGTAGTCTATTTTAGCCACAGATGACACCGATGAGCACGGATGCAGAGGATGACTAATGAAGAGGCACGTGGGCGTAATTCACCCGCAAGGTGAAGGGTCTGAACTTATAATGCCGTGGTAATCTGTGCTCATCCGTGGAATCTGTGGCTTCAAATGCATTTTCCAGGATAATGCGAATAAACAGGATCGTATCAGCGCCATCCGAGCCATCCGCGGTTAAAACAATTGGGATCCCGTGCGTCGCGCGCGAGGCGCCAGATCACTCCCCTGCGGCGCGGATCACGCGCACCGGGATCGGCTGGGGGGACAGCTGCTCCGACTCGCGCTGCGCGCGCAGCTGCGCCTTCAAGTCCTTCCAACGCGCGAGTCGGTCAGCGATCTTTGTTTCCCACCCAGCGGTTTTCGGGGAGTAGAGCTGCAGAGGTTTCTCCAAATAATCATCACCGGAAATATTCTCGGGGAAGTCGTGCGCGTAGTTATAACCGACGCCCTGCCCCATGCGTTTGTTGGCCTGCCCGGTCTTGCTGCGCAGCGCGGCGGGGATCGTCTGCACCGGATGCTCCTTGATCGCCCGGCGCGCGGCCCCTAAGGCCAGCGTGGCCGAATTACTCTTTGGCGCCGTCGCGATGTAGAGGGTCGCGTGCGCCAATGTCAGTTCGGCCTCCGGCAAACCAATAAAGTCGACCGCGTGATGCGCCGCCACCGTCAAGGGCAACGCCTGCGGATCCGCCAATCCCACATCCTCGCTCGCCAGAATGACGAGCCGCCGCGCGATGAAGCGCGGGTCCTCGCCTCCTTCCAACATCTTCGCCAGCCAGTACATCGCCGCATCCGGATCGCTCCCCCGACAGCTTTTGATATAAGCGGAAATGGTATCGTAATGCTCGTCCTCGTCCGCGTCGTAGCGGATGCGCCGCTCCCGCGCGAAGACTTCAAGTTCCGCGGCCGAGATCACCCCGCCCTCGGACAATCCCAACGCGAGGACTTCGAGGGCATTCAACGCCCGGCGCAGATCGCCATCACAGAGGACCGCGAGATCCTGAAGGATTTTTTCATCAGCCGTGATTCGACGCTCGCCGAGCCCACGTTCCGAATCCGCCAAAGCGCGCTGCAGCACGCCCGCAATCGTCGCCGTCGCATGCGGCTCGAGACGAAACAGGTGACTGCGCGAAAGCAGCGGCGGGTTGACGTAAAAGCCCGGGTTGTGGGTCGTGGCCCCGATCAAACGCACCGTGCCTTCCTCCACATCGGGCAGGAGCAGGTCCTGCTGCGATTTGTTGAACCGATGGAGCTCATCGATGAACAGGATCGTCGCCGCTTCCGGGCGACGCCGGGCGGCGGCCAGGATCTCACGGAGTTCGGCGACATTCGACATGACCGCATTCAGGCGCACGAACCGGCTCTGGGTTTCGTTTGCGATCGCCTCGGCAATACTGGTCTTCCCGCTCCCCGGAGGACCGTAAAACATCAGGGACCCGAAACGATTCTGCGCCACCAGTCGCGGGAGCAAACTTCCCGGCTTTAAAATATGATCCTGGCCCACGACCTCGCTCAACCGGCGCGGCCGCATGCGAGCCGCAAGGGGTTGGTGCGCCCCCTGCGCCGCCCCAACCGCTCCACCGCGCGAAACCGGGTCCGAGAGCCCCGACAGTGCGGCGTCGTCGCCAAAGAGATCAGGTTGGTCGTCGGTAGACATGGTGATACTCTAATCAGCAGTCCGGGAAGTCGCACAACGCAAGGCATCACCCATGGATTTGGGGGGAGCGCGTGGTCGTTTCTTCTTCAGCAGCGAAGTGCGATTGAGACACGTTCAATGCGATGATGAGCCGAAGCCTGGGCCATCGCGCTCCCCTTCTGTGGGTGGTGCTGCCGATAATCGCCGGACTGGTAATCGGGCGGTGGGGCCCGCCCGTGCCGATCAGCGGGCTCCTCGTCGTCGCAACGGGCGCTATCGGCATGGCGTGGTGGGCCTTCGCAACGCACGCCCGCGTGACCGCAGTAGCCGTGGTCCTGGCGGGCGTCGCCGTCGGCAGCGCCGGTTACACGTTACATCGCGCCCGGCTGCCAACATGGGCCGGGCTGCCTCCACGCGAAGCGCAGGTGGAGCTGCGAATTAGCCGCACCTTCGCGCAACCCGATCCGAAACGCACGAGCGGATTGGCGACAATTATCGGCGCCGAGCCGCACTTACGTTCCCTCCACGGGCAAGCCGTGTACTTTTCCTTGGACGTACAGACCGGCGACTTGCCGCCGATTCGGAGTACGATTCTGACCGCCATCGGCGTGCTTACCCTCGTCCCTGAGGATGCGGCCCGAGACTCATTCGATGGGTTTCTGGCCAGTGCAGGCGCAAATTTCCGGCTGACCCGGGGCCGCGTGCTCGCAACGGTGGCTTCGGCCTCGAAGTACCGGCAGTTTTGCCACCGGGAGCTGGAGCGTTTATCGAATCTGCTCTCGCGTGGCGTCGTTGAGAAACGTCCCGACCTCGCCGCGGTCCTGCGCGCCATGCTCCTCGGGCAAAAACAGGAGCTGAACGAAGAGCAGAACACGTTGTTTTTGCGTAGTGGCACGCTGCATCTGTTCGCCATCAGCGGGCTTCACATCGGGATCATCGCAATTGGAGTCCAAGCCGTGCTTGCGCTGCTGCGATTCCCCGCGCTGGTCCGGTTTCTTATCGGTCACAGCGCGCTGTGGCTCTATGTCGACATCACCGGCGGAACACCCTCGGCGGTGCGCGCGTTTCTCATGGTTGCGCTCCTCGATGGTGCCCGACTGCTGCGGGCCCCCGGAAATCCCCTCGCCGCGCTCACCACCTCAGCCTTGATTGTGGTTCTGGCGTGGCCGTTGCAGGTGTTCAGCGCGAGTTTTCAAATGAGCTACGGCATCGTGGCGGCGCTGTTACTGTTCGGACTGCCGCTCGCGGATGCGTGGCAGGAACGATGGAGCTGGTTTCGCCTGCTTCCGCCCGCAATGTGGCGCTGGTATCACCATCTCCTGGACGCTCTCCGTCGGAAACTGGGATCAGCGCTCGCCATCGGGCTGGCCTCGACCCTCGTAAGCACACTCTGCGGCGTGCTCTATTTTCAGATCTTCACGCCGGCCGCGTTGCTCGCCAACGTGGTGCTCATCCCGGCGGCAAGCTTGGTGATCCTCGGAGGATTTGCATCGCTGGTCAGCGGGCTGCTCGGCGCCGCCACCCTGAATGCGCTGTTTAATCATGCTGCCGTCCTGACCTTGGCGGTGATCGAGTTCGCAGTCCGGTTGGCGGCCACGACGCCCGGAGCCTGGCACCCGGCGCGATTCACTCACACTTGGATCGGACCGGCGGCGTTCCTCGCCTTGGCTGGCGCCTTGGTCTTTGGCTATGCCTCGCGCTGGGCGAGCGACCGCGGCGGTTGGTGGCCGCCATTCGCGATCGTGGCCCTGACCCTCTTGTTCGGGGTAGAATTTGGCGAAGCGGAAGCGACGGAGTAAGGGACGGGCGCAACAGGTGGTGAGGGACTCACCCACACTGCTCAACCGCTACTTTCTGCGTTTTCCTGATTCCAATCTGCCGGACCTCACGTTTCATTCGGTTATGAAAAGTGCTTACGAATTGGCCATGGAACGTCTCGCGAAGTCGGATCCATCTGCTTCGGCTCCCCTGACGCCAGAAAAGAAAGCGCGCCTTGCCGGGATCGACCGCGTCTACAAAGGCAAGCTGGCTGAACGGGAAATCTTCCTCAAGAAGCAGCTCAATGATGCCTTTGCGGATCAGAAGCTGGAGGAAGCCGAAAAGATCAAGCAGCAGCTCGCAAGCGAGCGCACCCGAATCGACGAAGAGTGCGAAGCCGAGAAAGACGTCGTCCGCCGCAGCAAGAAATAACGTCGACGTCTGTCGCTGCGCGACCGACGGACGACAGCGAAGAGCGGCAGGCGCTAACCCACGAATTCGAAATCCGCGACGATCACATGGTGGTCACTCGCGGGCGTCGGTTTCACTCGATGGCGGACACAGCGCAATCCGTCATTGTGAAACACGTGGTCGAGCACGTACGGACGCCGCCGCCACGTGACGGCGGTCTCCTGGACGGTCTTGAAGCCTCTTTCCGCAAACTGAGATACGAGCGAGTCGTGATTGCTGACATTGAAGTCGCCGGTGAGAATCGTCGCAACACGCGACGCCGCCAGCTGTTCAGCCACTCGATTACGTTGATCAGGATTGGCTTCGCTGCTCGAACCCAGCATGAAAAAAGCGAGCAGATGGGTGTTTAAAAGCTGCAGCTCACGGCCAAGAATCGTAGTCCTGGCTCCAATCAGCAACCGGTCGGTCGGAGTCGTTTTCTTTCCGAAAAAATCGAATTCGATCGGAGGCGACGGCAGGTCCAGCCGGGTCATCGTGTGCAACGGGGTTCGGG
>CAYVDZ010000245.1:0-2355 GCA_964450575.1 uncultured Opitutus sp. | reverse complement strand
TCGATCGGAGGCGACGGCAGGTCCAGCCGGGTCATCGTGTGCAACGGGGTTCGGGAAAAAATTGCCAGTCCAATCCCGAAGGGAAGCTCCCGTGGATCAGCCTTGGGATAACTGAACCAGCTATGATAGCCGGGAAGTTCGTCCTGCAGCCGCAGATAATTGGGCGGGGGCTGCGACTGGATGCCACCCGGCAACGCCTGCTCCACTTCCTGCAGCAAAATAAAGTCGGCGTCGTGTTGCCGGATCTCCTCGAGCGTAGCCTCCAGGCGAATTGGCGCGCGATCGGGATTGGCGTCGTCCCAAATCTGACCGAACTGCATGTTGAACTGAAGGACTCGGAATCGGCTCATGGTTCGCGCGAATGGTTTATTTGCGAATCGCGGACCCACCGGCGGCGGGAACCACCGGAGCACCGATGGCGGACCCGGTTGAACCGGCGCCATTCTTCCGAAAGACAAAGCGATTTATCTTAGCTGCCGTCTGTTGATCCAGCGCGGCAAAATGAGCCGTATTGGCGGCACGGGCTGCGGCCAGACTGTCCTGGTACTTCGCCACGAGCGGCGGATTCACAGTATTCGTCACCGTGATACCGGCGCGTTTCTGACCCAGTGCGCTGAGTTCTGGAACCGTCTTTTCGAGGTTAACAGTCTCCTTGGGCCGCACGCGCTTCTCCCCGGCTTCAACCACTTCGACGGGTGCCCCACGTTCGCCTGCGGAGGTCGCCGTCTTGTCGACCGCGGGCGGATTGACCCGCTTCCTTTGAATGTCATTCGCGATTACGGGTGGTTGGGCGACAGGCTTCACAGTGGTGCCAGGCGCATAGGTTGCGTTGCGATCGGTGTAATCGATTGGGCGCGTCGAATCCGCGGCATGGCTATCGGAAAAGATGACGCACATACTTGCGAGAACGACGGAGCCGGACGGCATCATGACGAAACGCACGCGCCAGCAAGTCGCTGCGCCAACTTTGCGGCAAATCTATTTCTCTCTTAAATTAAGGGCTCGGAGGCCGGCGCCCGACCGAAATGCTCCGGGCTCATCGCCGTCCGGATGGGATCGGCTGCCCGGCGGGTTCTCCCCTCCCGGCCACGCAGATTTCACTCGGGCTCGGCCGTACCTTCCACGACCCAGTCCCGCGCTTCCGGTACCTCGGCGAAGAACCCGCGCAGCGCCGCACTCAGGTGCTCCGCATAGCGATAATGCGCGCCCATTCCGGTGCGCAATTCCGCTTCATAGATAAACTTGTCCGCATGTGTACTGTGCTCAAACGGTGTCTGCGCGCCGAGTAGAAGAGAATAAACGTACGCCGCCGACCCTCGTTCCATCAACTCCCGCGTGAGCGCAAGCTGGTCAGCGAGCAGGCACGCATGTGGCGCGCGATCAATCTCCGGCGGCAAATAAAAACCCGCTTGGATCAGCGGCGTATAGCGGTGACCCGTCCGATGGCGGTTTAAATCACGCAGCTCGGCGAGAGCCATGTTATTCCAAGCAAAGGCCACCCGCATTCGGCGGGTTCCCGTTCCCTGCTGTCCGTAACGATTCGCCCGATGACGGAGCGCTTCACTCACCGGCTGAGTCTCGGGCAGCCAAGGCGGGGTCGCCCGGTCCACCTGCACCCAAACTTGATCGGGAAGCGATTCCGCTGAGAGCCGTTCGCAGCCAAGGGCCAGCGAGGTTGCGAGCTCCTGCCGCGCCTGTTCCTCGTACGAATTATCCCCAAAGCTGTGGCGCATCAGCCGGGGTGATTGTTTGAGCAACTCGTCGCGAATGAGCGTCGCCGCGGCCCGCGCCTCAGGTTGGGGCAACGAAGCCAGCTGCTTCACCGTCGTCGCCCACATCCGCGAGGATTGCACGAGGCCCAAATTGGTGCGCGTCGCGAACGGAATGAAATACCGTGCGCGGTCCAGGGCGTAATTCTTCCGCAGCCGCGCGACCACCGCCGGCTTGGCATCCGCCGGTACGCGCACGCGGTGCGGCTCCACCGTGGCCAAGGCATCGAGCCGTGCGTACTCCGCATTGTAAGCCCCAAAGGATCGCGCGAGCACATCCTGCCACCGCGCCGCCAAATCCTCGGGAATACCCAGCTCCCCGGGCGTGGGAACATTCGCCGCATCCATCGTGATGTAACGGGTGCTCGACTCCTGCCCGTCCGCCATCGTGGCAATCTCAAATATCTTATACGCGAGCCACATCGACACATCATCCAACGCGATTGCGAGCCCGCCTGTTAGGCCGCCAATCGAGGCGTGGCCATAGTCGACAAACTTCAGGATGCGGTCGATCGAAGCATCCGGGTTTGCGAGATCCACCTTCGACAAGATCGTCGCCAAGCCGTCATTGCTCCGTGAATACCGC
>CAYVDZ010000244.1:0-7448 GCA_964450575.1 uncultured Opitutus sp. | reverse complement strand
GGCGCGTTTCAGATCCTCCATCGACAACATGACACCGGCACCGGAACCGCCGACCACGAGAGGAGAGCGACCGTTCCAGTTTTGCAGGATCTGCAATTTGATGAAATCGGGATTGGCGCGGAGAGCGGCGCCTCGAACCTGAATGGCTTCGGCCTCGCCCTTCGCCCGGATGATCGCGGTATCGGCCTCGATCTGCGCTTTGGTCTGGGTGAATTTCGCTTTCTCGGCTTCCTGTTCCTGCACCATCTTCATCTCGATGGCGGTTTCGAGCTCCGGGGAGAGCGAGAGATTGTAGATCACGAGATCGGTCACGATTAGGAACTCGGCGCCGACCTTCCGTCGGGCGAGTTCAAGGGCACGACTCTTGATCTCCTCGCGACGCTTAACGATCTGTTCTGCGCTCTGCGTGGCGGCGACCTCCTTCAAGGCCTCCTGTACGCGCGGTGCGATGAGATTGTCGAACGGTTCGCCAGCGTACTCCTGGAAGATTTTCACCACAGAGTTCTCCGGGATGCGATAAAGCACATGCACCTCCATCTTCACCTGTTGAAGATCGGACGAATAGCACTCGGCGGGCATGGCGCGCGTGCGCTGCCGGACCGAGATGGGATAGACGCGGGTGATCACGGGCTTCTTGAACGCAAAGCCTTCAGGGGCGAAATCGGGGTCAACTTTTCCGAGTGTAACGGCGACGCCGCGGAAGCCGGGTTGGACGACAAATGTCGAAGTGGAGATCACGGCGGCGGCGATAACAATCGTCGCGACGACGCCGAATAGCCGGGTGATAAGGACCGGATCGATTTCCACCGTATCAGAACCAGAACCATCAAATTGGCGGCTCATCGTACGTCCTCCTTCGCGGTCCCGCCGGTTCCGAAATCGCCGAGGGGCAGCATCATGTTGGCTCCGGTGACGCCGGGGCCGACGACGATGGGCGTTACGCCGTCCCAGTGTTCAATAATCTGAAGTTCGAGTACGCTGGGGTTGGCCCGCAGGGCGGCGCCACGGAGGACGATTGATTCGGCTTCGCCCCGCGCTTTGATGACCGCGGTGTTCGCTTCGACTTGAACCTGTTGCTGGGCGAACCGGGCGCGGGCAGCCTCCTGCTCCTGCACCATTTTGGCCTCAATGGCAGTCTCGAGGGCTTGAGTGAGATTGATATCTTCGAGCACGATGTCCTCGATCATGAGGATGTCGCCGACTTTGCGGCGAGCGCCTTCCAAGGCCTGGCTTTTTACCTCTTCACGCTTTTGCACGATGACTTCGGCGGTTCGGAGCGCAGTGAGCTCGTTGAGCGCCTCGGCGACCCGCGGCCGGATCAACGATTCAAACGGGTCGTTCGCATAATCACGAAAGATCGTCACGACGGAAGCCTCCGGAATGCGGTAGAGAACGCGCACCTGCATCTTAACCTGCTGGAGATCGGAAGAGTAGCAGTCAGCCGCCATTTTGGCCGTCTGTTGCCGGATCATTTGCGGCACGACTTGCGTGATGAAGGGGATTTTAAATCCAAAGCCCTCGGGTTTAAACCCAGGTGAGACGCGGCCTAACATTACTTCAACTCCGCGGTTTCCAGGTTGGACGACGTAGGTGGCGGAGAGGCCAGCCGCGATCAACGCGAGAAGGAGCGCCCCGCCCACGATGGTTCGGATTAAGTTTTTTGGGTTCATGGGTTTTTATTCACTGGTCCGCGACCTTCGACCGCACCCGCGGGTGTTACAAGCGAAACCGAACCTTCACGAGCCGTGTCCGCGCGCAGCGGCAGCGAGCGGGGCGTCCGGCGACGCCGCTTTAACCCGGATTAGAATTCCCTCCGTCCCCACCTTTTAGATACGGAAACGCGCGGCTGTACGATGGAGACGGTGGGTTCCCGCTCGATGCCGCTATCCTCGGTCAAGGGTCGATGGACACAGGCTCGGGAAGGGAGTCCGTGTGGAAACTTCCTTTCATTTTCGAGCCGCACCTTGCGCGGCGCGGTCGTGAGCGGTGACGGCTCCTCCGCTCACGGGCGCGCCTGCTTTGCGCCCGCGGCGCCGCGTTACTGATTGCGCAGCTTACCCTCCGAGTCCTGCGCTTTCGACTTGGTATCGGAACGGGTTGGCACCGCCGCTCCACTGGGATCCCGCACCTTGGTGCGCGTGCGGATCGGATGGACCGCTTCATCCTTATACGGCCGCGACTCCGTGCCGGAAACGGGTCGCGATTCCGCTTCGGCTTTCAGCTGGCTCTCCGCTTCGAGCCGGATTGAGGCCTCCGATTGTTTCGGGGATTTCTGTTCGCGGCGGACTTTTTCCGCCTGCCGATCGATCTGTTCCTCGGTCGCTTGCCCGCGCACCAATGTCGACGGGGTGGGCGTGGGGACATTGTTCGCGTGGACCGGCTTGTCGGGATTCATGACGCCATCGTAGCGCCCCCGGGGAAAGAGTTCCCGGGTCTCCGCGTGCTTCGCGTCCTCCGCGGTTCAAGGTCGGAACGGCTTGGGTCTTTTGCAGGCGACTACACTCTTCCGAAACGGGTCCAGCGAGGACGGAAAAGCCTCGCCGGACACTGGGCTTCGTTCGACCCGACGCGTTTGAAGCCCGTGCTTTTAGTGCCCTATTACAGCCGCGCCCTCGCTTCAAGCCGGAGGACTTACTTCAACTCGCGGATCTTGATGTTCCGGAACCAGGACTCGTCCTGATGATAGGTGAGCATGATGTGGCCGGCGATTTTGTCACCGAAACCGACGTCCTTCGAAAACTTGCTGGTGGCGAGACCGGCCACCACTTCGGGACTGCCGAGGACGTAGGTGAGGACGTTTTTGCCGTTCAGCCAATGTTCGACCACCTTGCCACGGACCACGATGCGGGAGTAGTTCCACTCGCCGACGGGCCTCAGGGGTTTGTTCGCAGCGGGAGGCAGCACATCATAGAAGGACGCGGTCTGCCGCTTCGCGCCGACCTTGGCATCCGGGTGCCCATTGTCATCCAGCATCTGATACTCGTGGCCCGGCGACTTGGCGCGGGCCTCGGTCACAAAATACTTCACCCCATTATTGCCGGCGAGCTCCACGCGCCATTCCCAGCTTAGCTCGAAATCATTGAAGGTCTTCTCGGTCAGAATGTCGCGGCCCTTGACCTTGGCGACGGTGCGCAGCGTGCCGTCTTTCACTTCCCAACCGGCGTCCGGCATCGTGGTGAGTTTATAACCGCGCCAGCCCTGGAAGGATTGTCCGTCGAAAAGCAGATTCCAGCCAGCGGCTTTTTCGGCGGCGGAAAGGGTATTTTCCGCGGCGTGAGTGGAGGTTAACGCCAGCAAAAGCGCGGCGGCGGCAACGAAGGTGCGTGAGATTGAGATCATAGTGGGGGAAAGGCACGGAGCATCCCGGCAAACCGCACCGGTTGCCAGCCAACTCTTCAGCGGATGGTGGCGAAACCGTCGCCTTCAGCCGGTGGCGACACATCCCTTTGACGACCAGCGCAGTGGAGAGCGCGCGTGAACCCGGTGCGAAACGGCTTGTTCCACGCGCGCCCCCGTCGTATCCACGCGTCCCCCCCTGTTTGCGCATGTCTGCGAAAGTCCTGGTTCGTGATCTTCAGAAGCGTTACGCCGGCGTTGATGCCGTGCGCGGGGTGAGCTTTGCGATCGAACCGGGAGAGATCTTCGGCCTGCTCGGCCCCAACGGCGCGGGAAAAACCACCACCGTGGAATGCCTTGTCGGTTTGCGCGAAGCGGACTCCGGCCAGCTCGAAGTCTGCGGGCTCGATGCCCGTCGCCATCCACAGGAAGTGAAACAGCGGATCGGCGTGGCGCTGCAAAGCACCTCGCTGCAGGACCAGATTACGCCGCGGGAGGCGTTGAAGATGTTTGGGGCGTTTTACCGCCAGCGGACCGATCCCGAGACGCTGCTGAAGCGCTTTTCGCTGATCGAGAAGGCCGACGCCCGTTTTGACACGCTTTCGGGCGGGCAGCGGCAGCGACTCGCCCTCGCCCTCGCGTTTGTGAACCAACCCGAATTGGTCATGTTGGATGAGCCCACCACCGGACTCGACCCGCAATCACGACGTGAACTCCATGACGACATTGTGCAGATGAAACAGGACGGCTGCACGGTATTACTTACTACGCACTACTTGGAAGAGGCCGAGCGGTTGTGCGACCGGATCGCGATCATCAATCATGGACGGATCGTTGCCACGGGTACGCCGCGGGAATTGATGGCCCAACGGCGCGGTGCGCAATCCGTGCGGCTGGTCACGGGCCGGCCGCTCGACCTCGCGCGCCTCGCGCAACTGCCGGCGGTGCAGGATGTGGCCGGCAAGGATAACGAGGCGACGTTCCACACCACCGGGGCCACCGCAACGCTCGGCGCACTGACGCAATGGCTGGGCACGGAAAAGAACGAAATCATCGACCTTCAGGTCCGGGCGGCGTCGCTCGAAGACGTATTCATCGAACTGACACGCGATCCGGAAAAGCGATGAACGCCTTGCTGCAACACCTCGGAATTTCGCTGCGACTCCATCTGCGCAACAAGATGGCGCTGCTCTACGGCTATTTGTTTCCGCTGATCTTCCTCGTGGCGTTTGCCGTGCTGTATCGGCACGAGCGGATACCGCTGCTGCGGCACATGGGCGAACTCCTGACCGTCGCGGTCCTCGGCGGCGCCTGCTTCGGCTTACCCACCACGCTCGTGAGCGAGCGGGAACGCGGCGTCTGGCGGCGTTACCGGCTCACGCCGATTCCAACGTGGGCGGTGGTGGCCAGTACGGCGATCGCGCGTTACCTGATCGTGCTTAGCGCGGGGTTGTTGCAGCTCGGGCTGGCGCTCGCGATCGGCATGACGTTTCCGAAGCACCCTTTCGATCTATTCGTGGCGTTTACGTTCGTGGCGTTTGCCTTTATTGGGCTCGGCCTCGTGATCGCCGCGCTGGCGGATAACGTTCCCGCGGTGCAGGCCCTCGGGCAGTGTATTTTCCTGCCAATGTTGATCATTGGCGGCGTGGCTGTACAGCTCGCGGCCCTGCCGTTGTGGGCGCAGCATGTCTCAGCGTTTTTCCCCGGACGCTATGCGGTCGAAGCGCTGCAAGCGACGGTGAGCGGAGCCGGTTTTGGGGGCGCACGGTTCAGCTTGCTGGCCCTCGCGTTGAGCGGGATTGCGGGCTGCGTGGCGGGGGCAAAACTGTTCCGTTGGGATGCACAGCAGCGCTTTTCGGCGCGGAGTGGAAAGGCGTGGCTGGTGCCGGTGTTCGGCGCCTGGCTCGCGGTCGGACTGCTCGCCGAATGGCGTGGACGCATCGCGATTCCGGTGGATCGGGAGGTCGCACCCGTCGCCCGAGCCAAGGTCAAAGTGCCACCCGTGGCAGTCGCTCCGGAGCCGGTCAGGTCGCCGCCGATTGAGTCTCCCTCGGCTATGGTGGGTGCAAGCGCCTCCACGGGCACCGTGATGCCGCCGCCCGCCGGGCCCGTTGCGGTTATGACCCCGCCGGCGGTTACGCCCGTGGAACCGGTTGTGCCGGGGCGTCCGCTGACGCCACCGCCGCCGGATCCGCTGTGGATGCACATCACGAAGAAGGAGATTGATGCCCTCGACTACAATTTGCCGCCGGATCACGGCATTGTTTCGCCGATGGCGGGCCGCGATGAAGAGGCCGAGGATTACATGAGGGACCAAGTGGAGAGCATCCGCTCGAAGCTGCCCTTCTGGCCGCCGGGCACGGATGGCGATGACCTGCGCTGCGTGCGCAATCTCCTCTATGTCGCGGCGGTTCCGGACGCGATCCAGCTGCCGGTGGAGCGTTATCTGCCCCGCGTCGTTTTCGAATATCTGATCGATACCTATCCGCGCGAGAAACTGACGAAGATTCTCACCTGGATCGCGATGACCCCGGAGCAAGGCATGGTGATCGACGACCTCTCGGATCTGGGCGTGGAAGGAACCGCGGGCGACCCGATGGTTGTGCGCGAGCGGGCCTATCTCTATGCGATAAAGTTTGTCGCCCGACTGACGGGCCGGGTTGAGGAATGAGGGAACTCATTGCGAATCAGGCGAACTCAGGGGAAGGGTGTGCTGATGTCGGACGCGGCGCAGACCCTGTGACACTCCGGCATCGCCCGCCTATTTCTCCCTGGTGAAAGTCTCCACCCTTAAGATCGTCCTCTTTGTCATCTTCGTGATGACGCTGGTGTGTTTGCCCTTCGTGCTGTTCGGCGAGGAATACGTGCTGCCGTTATTGGAATCGCGTGAGCAGCGGACATGGGCGCTCGTTGCGATCGCGATCGCGCTCCTGGCGAGCGACTCGGTCGCGCCCGTGCCTGCGACGATCGTGATCATGTACCTCGCCGCCAAAGGAGGCGTGCTGGCCGGGGTCATTGGAGGCACGATCGGCTTGACCCTGGGCGTGCTCGCCGCGGCGTGGATTGGTCGCGCGGCCGTGGGCCGGCTGGCGCCTAAGTTTCTACCCGACGCGGAGCTCGCCCGCATGCGCGAATCACTGCAGAGCCGCCTGATGATCACGCTCGCTTGCCTGCGCAGTGTCCCGGTGCTGGCGGAAACGTCCGTCATCGTGGCGGCCGCGACCGGCGTGCCGGTGAGGCGAATCGTACGCGTGACGGTGCTGCCCAATTTCGTGATGTCGGTGATCTACTCGGTGGCCGCGGATAATTCATTGATGACGGCCGTGCTGACGTTTGCCGCCACGATGTTGTTCTCTTACTTGGTGTGGCGGGTCGTAACGCGTCGCGAAGCTGCCGCGCAGTTGGTGGTCGACGCGACCAGGCGGGAGCAACCCGAGACCAAGTCGTAGGGAGCGGAAATCTGCGGAGCGCCCGATCCTGCGCCGCAGGAAGCGTGGACCACGGGACGGGCGTCATCCTTCCTGAGCTTGAGGCGTTGACGCGTATGCCCAACGTTCCGTCCCTGCCTCCCGAAATGATGGACCATTGAGTTAGTTGGGGCGCCGTTTTGCGACTGAACGGCAACGCGGGAAAAACTCCTGCGAACGGGCCACGTGGGACTTGTTCTTTTCGGCGGCGCTGTTCATCAATCGCCGCACCCGTTTATGTCCAGTAGTACCAAGCGTCTTGGCGTCGGCTTCATCGGCAGCGGTTTCATCACCCGCTTTCATATTCAATCGTGGGCCGCAGTCCGCGATGGTGACGTGCTCGGGATCTGGAGTCCGAACGGGAAAAACGCCGCGGAAGCAGCCGCGCTGGCCCGCTCGCTCAACGTGGGCGACGCCCAAGTATATTCGTCGATCACCGGGATGATTGCGGATCCCGCGATCGATGTCCTGTGGATTTGCGGACCCAATCACCGCCGCGTCGAGAACCTCGAAGAGATCGTCGCCGCGCTGGAATCCGGCAAGGGCCGGATCCTCGGGGTCGCCTGCGAAAAGCCGCTCGCTCGCAATGTCGCGGAGGCGCGGCGTTGCGTCGAACTGATCGAGCGTGCCGGCGTGCTTCACGGC
>CAYVDZ010000243.1:0-7471 GCA_964450575.1 uncultured Opitutus sp. | reverse complement strand
CGGCGAAAGCGTGAAAGGCACGCGCTCTTGTTTTTCGCCGCGCCCGATCTGTCAACCCGGGCGTGCCGGATGGCAGAGCGACGAGCGCACCTCCGTTTTGGCGCGGCAGAACAATCCGAATCTACCTCTTCGGACTGATCCTGACGAAAGCGAACGATAAAGAATGAAGAGAAAGAACCAGCTCAACCCGCTCAAAACTTGATTGGCGCCCCGGTGATTTCAGCCGGCTTGACCCGTCGCCGGCTCGCGGAAAGTTATCCGCACATGATCGTGTCCGACATCCGCAGACGAATCACTGGCGGCTTCCAGCCGTTTCTTATTCGCACGTCCGACGGCCGCGAATTCAAAGTTCCGCACCCCGGGTTCATCATCGTCGGCAAACACTCGGTCGCAGTCGTGGACGAAGAAGGCGACATCAACACGATCGCATTCCTGCACATTCGCCTCACTTAAGGATCTTCCGCTGCGCGGCAAAAGGCGGAGCCAGGCCGCGTAGTCTCGCATCCGTTTTTTCCGTTTTCCAACCGCAACATTCCCAAGGCGGGCGCTGACAGTTTTTTCCTTTGGCCGATCGGTCCCGAAGCGCCACGGGCGGCGGGCTCCATTCGCGCTTCGTTCCCTACATCGCGATTCGTGTCGCGATTGCATGAAAGAGGTCGTGCCCACTGTTAACCTGATGAGCGGATTCCCCGTCACCATCGCACCAGAATGAAATCCAGCCTTTGTTTCCTCGCCTTGGTTCTCTTTGCGTTGTCCGGCTGCTCGCGCGCCGATGAGCGCAAGGCATCCATCGTAGCGCTCGCGAAGGCGATGGCCGTCAATGACCTCGCTGCGATTCGTGCCGCCGTCCTCGAAGGCCGCGCGGTGCTCGGCGACAAGGCTGGAATTCCCGAGGTCGCAGACGATTTCAAGAAGGCACCTGCCGACGCGACGCTCCTCACCCGCGAGGAGGCGCAGCGTGGTTTCACGCCGCACTTTGACCAGCTCGAAAAAATGCGGTGGTGGCATGTCGGCACGGACCCGACGAAGCTGATCGCGCCGCTGCGCGGCGTCGCTTCAGTCATCGTCGGCAACGTCGCCGCCGTGCGGGCGAAGCTCGATGGGGCGGACCGCAGCCTCGCGATGGCGAAAGACGCCGCGGGTTTTCTAATCTGGGCGCAGCAACAAGCCGCGGCTGGTTTGTATCCGTTCCCGGCGGCTCGCGGCACGTCGGGTGCGCGAGCAATGGAGGCGGCGACCCGGTTTCTGGCGAAAGCCGAAAAGGCGGGGAAGCTGGCCGATATCGTGCGCCATGGCTGGATCTTTGACGACCTCGGCGACGGCGGACTCCAATTCGATAATGGCGAGTGCGGCGTGGCGATGTTTGAAATGTATGAACTGACGAAAGACGCGCGCTACCTCGACTCCGCCCGCCAGGCCGCCGATTGGGCGTTGGCGCAGCCGCTCTGCCCGAATTGGAACTACAACAGCTTCAGCGTGCACCTGCTGGCCAAAGCGTTCGCCGTCACCGGCAAGGCGAATTATCTGGACGCAGCGCTTCTCAAAGCGCGCCTCGGCGTGATTCCCGGCCAGCTCACGGACGGGCCGCACGCAGGCCGCTGGATGGACGCCCATAACGCGCGTCCGGCCTACCACTACGTCATGATGAGTGCGCTTGCCCAACTCGCCGCCGTCCTGCCGCCCGGCCACGAGCATCGCGCTGAAGTCCACCTTGCGCTCGCGCTTGGACTCAAATCGCGCAACTCCGAAATGGTCAGCCACGGCGTGATGAACAAGGACCACGCCATCGAGACGCTGCTGTTCGTTAATCGGGCGTTCAAGGATGACGCAGGCTTCCTGAGCGAAACTCAGTCCGCGGACGCGGTCACGGCAGTCGGTTGCCTCGTGTCCGCCGAGGCACGCCGTGGTAAAAGCCCCTTGAGCCCCGGCGCGTGGGGGCGATTCCTGGAGTTCATCGTCAGTCAACCCGCGAAGAAACCGTGAGTCGGCGGGCCTCAAGCGCAAGGCCCAGGGCTCGTCCTGCCGGCGGCAGCCAAACTTTCAGTATTAGTGAAGCCACATTCAGAAAAGCAGTGACCCCTCAATGAAGACTCCACCGCTGGCAACGACATCCGTGCCCGTAATCTTCCTCGCTCTGGTTTTGACGCTGCCGTACGCCGCAGGTGAATTGATTACTTCACCAAGGGAAGTGACGCTGGTTGCCAATGAGCCGCAGCGCGTAGTGAAGTTTTAGACACCCAGCAACGCGCCCAATTGGTGGCCGAATACGCGCGGACGGATGCCGGGACACTAATGCGGAGTGTCGCAACAATTCACGAGCATGCGTTGGCGGTTTTACGCCGCAGCCGCGCCAAGGCAATCTCCCAAGCATCCTCCTTCAGGTGGCTCTGTGCATCACCCAAATCTTTGACCGCTGCCGCGGAACCCGCATCCCATTCGCGCTGGCATGCATCCGGTTTCATTCCGACGGTGGGAACACCGGCTGACGGAAGTTATCGCGATTGATCGCGTGATCGCACTCACCGGGAAACTAAATGCGGACGCGCCGCGGCTCCTGCCTGACCCGTCTTATCGCTCTCTCGCAAACTACCCGCGCGAACTCCCCGAAAATGGGGTAGCTTGCGCCGACTATCGCCCCGGCCCGTCCTGACCTCATGCTGCTGTTTCAGACTACAAAGTAGCATTTAGCGGCCCGACCCCGTTGAACGGGCCCCGACCCCGTTGAACGGGCCCCGTTGAACGGGCCCCGTTGAACGGGCCGCGAGCGGTGACGGCCGCCGGCACCGGCCAGAAAAAAGCCCTCGAGGTTTGCACCTCGAGGGCCGGAAGGGAAACGGAAGCGAAACTCAGACCGCGCGGTTCGCCGAGAACCGGCGGAACCACACGAGCAGCCCGCCGAGAGCGAGGTAAACGAAACCGAAGCTGCCGGCATCCGGCACACCCACCGGATCAGGGTTGGTGATCGAGCCGCCGGATGAACCAAGAATCACTGGGTCCCCAAAGGTGTCAAGGTCCGCACTGGTTGCGAGAATCGGCAACGATCCGATGCTCGAGAACGAGTTGTGCCATGGACCCGAGCTGAGGTCCGCATTGGTCAAGCTAGGAAACGCGGCGTTGCCTGCAACGGTCAATGCGAGGTTGGACCCAAATGCACTGACGGTCCCAAGAGTCGGCAGCAGCGCGCTGATCCAGCTATAACCATTAGCCTGGCTGAACAATCCACCGCCAGCGCCGAGGAAGGTGTTGATCGCATTGGCATGGGTGTCGAACGACGTGCCAGCCACGCCGCCCCCAACGTTCGAGCCTGAATCCATCATCAGGATGCCGGTACTCAGGTTACCGCCGCCGCCGAAAAAGGTTGCAAAGTCTGAAATCGCAACCGTTTCACGTGTCCAACCATTCGTGGTAAACAGCGACGACAGGTCAAACGCTGAAGTCGCCGCGAGCAACGCGTCGCTCGTGCTGCCGAGGATCGTAACTTTCTTCACACCGGTGGTCACGCCGGGAGCGAGGTTTTCCAGCGCTCGCTGCATGAAGAACCAACCATTTTGATTACCGCTAACGTTGGCAAAGCCGTGATCGTCAGCGTCGGTGCCTGCCAGAATGAAGGGGCCGGCTTTTACATCGAGGACAGAAGCGGCCAGCGCAAGCGCGGCCACCGTGGCGCCTGCAAAGAGGCGCGTTATTTTTTTGTTTGGGTGCATAATGTTGAATAAAACAGGAACAGTTCGTTTATAAGCATTGACCATACCGCCCGGTAAAATTTAAATCTAAATAATCTTAAGCCACTTCCAGTGAATTCTTTGAGGATTTTAAAAATTTGGAACCCTCGACAATTTCCGCCGGGTTACGGACTGAATTCGTAAGCATTTCCGACACTTTCCACCTGAGCGTGCGCGAGTGGTGCATTTGGCACTACTAGCAGGCTGTCGGACTTAGGCCTCAGTCTCAATAAAGCACCGTCTGTAGGGCGATAGTCTCAATTCAATCCGAATCTGAAGTCATATATGCAGCTATAGACGCCTTCGACGGGCTAAGTCCGACAGACTCCTAGGCGAATCGGCCGGCGACGAAACTCGGACCGCGGGCGAGTGAATCCGTGTTCGAGCGCTATCGCCGGCCCTGTTCCAAAAGCGCTAGCTGTCGCTTCGCGTCTTCCTTGCCGGAAAACTCCGCCGCGTGATTGGCCGCGGCACGAAACGCGGCGACTGCTTCGTCGTTCTTCCCGAGCGCCTTTTGCACCATGCCAAGGTGATAGTGCACCTCCGGGTGATTCGGCATGCCCTTCGCGCTCTCGATCAGCAGCGTTGCCGCTTCCGGATATTCCTTTCGTCGATACAGGATCCAGCCAAGGGTGTCCGCGATCACCGGCGAGCCCGGCTCAAGCTGGCGTGCCTTGCGTGCGACGTCCAACGCGAGGTCCGATTGGTTGAGCTTTTCGTCGTAGAGAGACGCCAGGTTGTTGAGGATCGCACTCGCATTCGGCTTTGCGGCGAGTAGCTTCGTATAGACATCACGCGCTTTCGCCGGGTCATTCGTCTCGGCGAAGAATTGTCCCCCCACAATCGCGGCCAGTTCATCGTCAGGTCGCTTGGATAGCAGACTCTCGATCCGACTACGAATTGCCGGGTCAGATTTTCGGGCCGCATAGGATTCGGCGAGCAAGCCGTACACCCCGGGCTGGCGGCCATCGAGCTCGAGCGCCTTCAGGGCCGCGGTCTCGGCTTTGTCCCACGCCTGCTGCTGCGCGTGCACCCGCGCCTCGAGAAAGTGGGCCAGCGCGGAGTTGGGCGCCTGGATTGCCAGCGCCTGCGCCCGCTTCAAAGCATCGGCCGGCTTGTTCTCCTTCAAATCGAGCGCGACGAGCTCCGCCACCGCCGATGGGTCGTAGGGAGCCAGCTCCAGCACTTGCTCGAAACTCAGCCGCGCCTCCGCAGGTTTCTGCATCTGCCCCATCACCGCCCCAAAGAGCAGATAAAGCTGCGCGTTCTTCGGGGACATCTTGATGCTCTGGCCAATCACCGCCGCCGCCTGCTCGATCCGGCCCAGCGCTCGCGTCGCATCGATCAGAACCGGGTACGCCTGCATGAGATTCGGACGTCGCGAAACCATTTCAGCCATGGCGGATGCTGCCGGCTGCGGTGCGCCGTTGCGGAGGTTCAGCTGGGCCAGGAGGAGCGCCGCCTCCAGATTGTCGGGATTCCGCCCGACGGCCACCTCCAGCGCCTTGATCGCGCTGGGTTGGTCGTTAGCCTGGAGGTACGCGAGCCCCAGTTGATGCTTTTCCACCCCCGACCCGGGAAAGTCGTGCCCAAACCTTTCCAGCTCCTCGATCGCTTCCTTCGTCTGGCCCTGCGCCAGCCGCAGTCGCGCGCGCAGCAGACGGCCTTCGAGATCGAGCGGCTCCTGGGCGAAAATATCCTGCACCCGCTTCTGCGCCTCATCGAACTTCTTGGTACTGATCGCGAGCTGCGCCAGGGTGCGGAGGGCCGGCAGATAGTCCGGCGCCTGTTGCGTCATCGCCGTGAGATAGGCGATCGCCGGTTCAATCCCGCCGGTCTGCGCGAGGGAAAGACCGTATTTCAAACGAGCCATCGAATTGACCGGCGCCAGTTCCGCCGCCTGCTTGAACTCAACCGCCGCCTCGGTCGGATTCCCCTGGACCGTCAACCAGGTCGCATACGCAAGTCGCGCATCGACCGACTTTGGATCCCGGGCCACGGCGCGCTGCAAAAGCGCTTTCGCCGCCGGTCCATCGCCCCGCAGAATCATCATATTGGCCGACGCGATCAGGTGATGCACCGAGTTCTTGTCAGTCATCCGCTGCAGCACCTGCTCCGCTTCCTTGAAGTCGCCCGGGCTCCGGATGCACTCGGTCAACAACACCAGCGCCTCCTCGAACGTGGCGGAACGCGCGAGAATCAAATTTGCCTCGTTCCGCGCCTCTGTGGCATTCCCGAGGGAGAGTACGATCTGCGCCAACTTCAGGCGCAACTCAAAAATCCCCGGAGCCACCCCCTTCAGCTTGGTCAGATAACCTGCCGCCCTCGTCGGTGACCCCCGATCCAGCCAGATCAACGCCAGCCGCTCGTTGGCGGCGAGATTATCCGGGTCGCTCTGCAGGACGTTCAGATACTCAATGCGCGCCCGCTCGCGATCGCCCGACTTGTAAAACTCGGCGGCCCGCTCGAGTGTCCGCGCCCGCTTGCTCTCAGCAGAGCATCCCCAGAGCAGCAATGCGGTCAGGATCAGGAGAAAGAGACGAACCAGAACAAGGGCGGGAGGTTTCATTGCGAACTGGGTTGAATGCGTAACGAGGAACGACCACACCGCGTCAGCGGGAAGAGCAGCCGCGGTTGCGACGAGTCCGTCAGGGTGGATTCCGGACGGCGGTCAGGACGGCTCATGCGGTCCCGCATGTATTCGGTTTTTCGAGCCCAGGTGTCAAGCGAGGGCCTGGTTAAGGGTGGGCCTGGCTAAGGGTCTGCCTGTTCCAGGTTACAAAGCGAAGAACCGATACCCGCACTGCTTTGGGTGGCCCATGGGGGGCGATGGGGAAATCCAGCGATACGGCGCACTCGCGCATTTCCAGGAATCCACTCCTCGCGGCTCGTAAATCAGTCGGGTGCGGTTGGATGAGTTGGAACAAGTGGTTCCTCGCTGTTTCCGGTGAGCACAGAAGTACGAACAGAAGGTAACGGACGAAACGAAGATCCCAGCTTCCTCGCGCACACCTTCGTTTTCTTTATTACCTTCGATTTAATTCCGATTCGTACCTGACTCGCGTTTATCCACTGAAACCAGCGAAGAACCTCGGACACGAAAATAAAGTCCTGGGCTTTCGTAAGTTGCCGTTTCTCGCAAAAACCGTGGATCGCGCTATTCGTTGGGTGTCTGAGCCAAACACAAATTACCTCCGACGTACCATTCGTGCCATGTATTTAGTCGGTGCGGAATCTTCAATTCGGACGGGCTTGTTCAACAGGAGTCCTGTGTCGGCTGCTGCGACACAGAACTCTCAGAGTTAGAAGCGTCTTCGCACCGTCCTCGTCGACTTCGGACGTGACAAACACCCGGTCGCCATGGATCACGGCAGAACTCGTGCCCCAGCCGGGCAACTTCACCGACCAGCGGACGTTCTCCGTCTGCGACCATTCGGTCGGCAAAGGCAGGCCGTCCGCCACCCCATCAGCCCTTGGACCTCTCCAAGCGGGCCAGTCGCCAGAGGACATTCAGCTCGCCGCGAGACCGCTCGATATCCCCACCGATCCTATAAACACGAAAAAGGCGACCCGGATAAAGAAAAACATTTGGCAACGGAGTGGATCCGGGCCCGTTCGTCCTTTGGCGGCAATAGCGAACCCTCGCACCAGGTAATGCCGCACGAGACCCACGGGAAATTTTCTCGCCGGGTCGAGATGGACCAATCAGTTACGTCGAACAAAATTTCGGGTTGCGTTGCTCCTCATTC
>CAYVDZ010000242.1:0-7475 GCA_964450575.1 uncultured Opitutus sp. | reverse complement strand
AAGGAATTTCGTCAGATTTATCCGCCGCCGGGATGGGTCGACCACGATCCGCTGGAGTTGTGGGCGAGTCAGAACGCGACCCTGCTCGAGGTTCTGACGAAAGCGCATCTCACCGCCGACCACATCGCGGCAATCGGTGTCACCAATCAGCGCGAAACCACCCTCGTGTGGGATCGGGAAACGGGCGTTCCGGTGTATAACGCGATTGTCTGGCAGGATCGTCGCACGGCTGACTTCTGCGCGCAGTTACAACGTGACGGCGTCGAAGCGGAGGTGATCGCGAAAACCGGGTTGCGCATCGATCCTTATTTCTCGGCAACGAAAGTGCGCTGGATTCTCGACCACGTTTCCGGCGTGCGAGCCCGGGCCGATGCCGGTAAACTGGCGTTTGGGACCGTGGATACCTGGCTGTTATGGCAGCTGACATCCGGGCGGCAGCATATCACGGACGTGACCAACGCGTCGCGGACGCTACTCTATAATATTCACACCGGGGAGTGGGACGACGCGATGCTGGAGCTGTTTGGCGTCCCACGCTCGATGCTTCCCGAAGTGCGCGCTTCATCGGAGGTGTATGGCGAGGTGAGTCAGAATCTTTTCCCCGCGGGCGTGCCCATTGCCGGGATCGCGGGCGATCAACAGGCCGCTCTTTTCGGGCAGGGCTGCTTCGAACCCGGCATGGCGAAGAACACCTACGGGACCGGGTGTTTCCTTTTGATGAACACTGGAGCTACACCGGTGCCTTCGACCAATAATCTCCTGACGACCATCGCGTGGAAGATTGATGGAAAACCCGAATATGCGCTTGAGGGCTCCGTCTTTATAGCGGGTGCGGCGGTGAAATGGTTGCGGGATGAATTACAGTTGGTGAAGTCAGTTCAGGAAGTGGACGAACTTGCGGCTTCGGTGCCGGACGCAGGCGGGTTATTCCTGGTGCCCGCGTTTGCCGGACTCGGCGCGCCCCATTGGGATCCGTATGCGCGAGGCGTGGCGATTGGAATCACGCGCGGGACGAATCGGGCGCATTTTTGTCGGGCGGTGATCGAGGCCATCGCGTTTCAATCCGCCGATCTCATTTCCTGCATGGAGAAGGATAGTGGGATCCGCCTCAAGGAGCTGCGCGTCGACGGAGGGGCGTCGCTCAGCCGGCCCCTGATGCAATTCCAAGCTGATCTCCTGGGCACGCCGGTGGTGCGGCCGAAGTGCATTGAAACGACCGCGTTGGGCGCAGCTTATCTCGCCGGTCTGGCCGTGGGGTATTGGGAAAGTCGTGACGACATCGTGCGGAGCGGGACGGGGGAAGTCCGATTCGTGCCTATTCGCCCGCAAACGGAAATGCGGGCCCTGCGAACGCAATGGGAGCGCGCGATCGAGCGCGCAAAGGGTTGGGAGCAAGGGGGTTGACGTCATCTTCCGGATGAGCCCCGGGGGCCGCCGTTGCGTTTGTTCCTAGGTTTCCCGCCCCGTCCCCGGAGCGCCTTCCGTAAATTTGGACTCCCGTTCGGGAGCACGAATTGCTGCGTAACGTGAGCGCGGGCTTTCCAATTTGAAATGGCTGTGTTGATTGGAGCCGCGCATGGCTTCCCCCGGTCCCCGTTTTTCTATGTCCTTGGTCAACGCACTCACGATCACAGCGATTCTGCTCTCGCTCGGCGCGACGGCACGCGCCGCGCCATCGGCTTCGATCAGCTTCAATCGCGACATCCGGCCGATCCTGTCGGAAAACTGTTTCCATTGTCACGGCCCCGACAAAGAGCGCCGGGAGGCCGAGTTGCGGCTTGATATTCGCGAAGACGCGCTGGAGGCGAAGGCCTTCACGCCCGGTAACCCGGATGACAGCGAACTCCTCCGGCGGGTATTCGCGGCGGATCCGGACGATCGCATGCCGCCGGTTGACTCACATCGCACGTTGACGGCGGCGCAGAAGAACCTGCTGAAACAGTGGATCAAGGAAGGCGCCGAATATCAGCCGCACTGGGCTTATGTCGTCCCGACACGCCCCGCGGTGCCCGTGAATCGCGCGGGACGAACATCCGGGAATCCCATCGATGCGTTCGTCGCGGCCACGATCGAGCGAGAGAAGCTTAAGCCCGCGCGCGAAGCCGATCGGCGCACGCTGATTCGCCGGCTCAGTCTGGATCTCACGGGCCTGCCGCCCGACGCGAAGGACGTGGAGACATTTGTCGCGAGCCGTGATCCGGATGCCTATCGCGGACTGGTGCGGCAGTACCTGGCGTCACCGCATTTTGGCGAACGCCTGGCCCTGCCGTGGTTGGATCTTGTACGGTTCGCTGACACGATCGGTTTTCACAATGACGTGGCGCTGCGGGTCTGGCCGTACCGCGACTACGTGATCAACGCGTTTAACCAGAACACGCCATTTGATCAATTCACGCGGGAGCAATTGGCCGGTGATCTTTTGCCGGGCTCGACAATTACGCAACGGGTGGGTTCCGGCTATAACCGCATTCATCGCATCAGCGGTGAAGGTGGAATTCAGGACAAGGAGTATTTCGCGAAGTACGCTGCCGACCGCGTGCGCACGACGGCGACAGTCTGGATGGGTTCGACGCTGGCTTGCGCCGAGTGCCACGATCACAAGTTCGATCCTTTTACGATCAAGGATTTCTATCGGTTCGCCGCGCTCTTTTCCGATTTGAAGGAAAAGGGGGCTTATAATCTCAGCGGCGGGTTTACCCGGGAGAATCTGACCGAGGAAACCATTTTTGAAAACGAAACGCAGCAGCGTGAGATGGAGCAATTCGAAGCGGACGTAACCCGGCTGACTACGGAAATGAAATCCGTCACCGATGATGACCTCACGGCGGGCCGCGCGCAGTGGGAGTCCGCGACCTTCGCGGCCGACGCCGCGGGCGTATTGGCGTGGCAAGTACAGCCACCGGAGTCGGCCGAGTCGCGGGTGGGCACGCCCCTCACGATCAATGCGGATGATAATTCGGTAATTGCAGGGGGGCAAAATCCCCGGAACGACACGTATCGCGTCACGGTTCCCGCCCTCACCGGGCCAGTCACGGCGCTGCGCATCGAGGTGGTGGCGGATCCACGTTTTCCGGGTGACGAGGTTTCCCGATCGGGATCGGCTTTCTTTCTTTCGGAAATCGAGATCACCGGCGCGAAATCAGGCGCGCCCTTGAGTGTGCCGATTCAGTTCGCGGCGGTGCGGTCGAGCGGCGCCACGGAGCCGGGATATCCGATCACTGCGGTGATCGACGGAAACCCGGCGACCGCGATGTCGTTTGTGCGCAAGCGGGGTGGAGGGATCGCGCTGTAGTTCGCGGAGCCATGGCAGGGCGGGGCGGATTCGACTCTCACCGTTGAGCTGAGGCATTCGGATCAGCATCCGTTTCAAAACCTCGGACGTTTCCGGGTGTCGCTGCATACGCAGCCGGAACCGGATGCGAGTCCGGGCAGCGTGCCGGATAATATACTGAAGGCGCTGAAAGTATTGGAGGAAAAAAGAACCGTACCCCAGAAGCGTGAGATCGCGGCGTATTATCGCACGTTGGCACCGGAGCTCGCGACGGTGCGGGCGCAGCATACGGCTGCGGTGAATACGCGCGATGCCCTCTTTATTACACTGCCCTCGATGCCGGTATCGAAGAGCGTGGAGCCGCGACCGATGCGCGTGCTGCCGCGGGGGAACTGGATGGACGACAGTGGTGAACCGGTGGAGCCGGGCGTGCCGGGCTTCATGCGCCAGATCGTACCGAAGGATGGACAGCGGGTGTCGCGACTGGATTTTGCGGAATGGCTGGTGGCGCCGGACAATCCGCTGACGGCGCGCACCTTCGTGAATCGGTTGTGGCGGCTGTATTTTGGCGAAGGGTTGTCGCGCACGCTGGAAGATCTCGGTTCGCAAGGAGCATGGCCGACCCATCTGGAGTTGCTCGACTGGCTCGCGGTGGAGTTTCAGGAGAGTGGTTGGGACGTGAAACACATGGTGGAACTGATCGTGACCTCGCAGGCGTACCGTCGGTCGTCGCAGGCCGGCGCGGAGGTGGAAGAGCGGGATCCGACGAATCGCTTCCTCGCGCGTCAGACCCGATTCCGCCTCGATGCCGAGTTGGTGCGCGACAACGCGCTTGCGATCAGCGGGCTGCTGGTGCGCACCGTCGGTGGCCCGAGCGCGAAACCGTATCAGCCGGAAGGTTACTACGCGCCCCTGAATTTCCCGCGACGTGAGTATGTGCCGGATTCCGGGGCGCAGCTTTATCGCCGCGGCGTATATACGCATTGGCAGCGCACGTTTTTGCACCCGAGTCTGATGGCTTTCGATGCGCCCTCGCGCGACGAATGTACGGCGAATCGTTCGCCCTCCAACACACCCTTGCAGGCGCTGGTGTTGCTCAATGATCCGAGCTTTGTTGAAGCCGCGCGCGTGCTCGCCGAGAAGATCATGCGCGAGGGCGGACGCTCCTTCCGCGCGCAGCTCACGTGGGCGTTTCAGCGGGCGCTGGCCAGGGCTCCCAGCCGGGAGGAAACGCGCTTGCTGGAGGAACTCTTTTCGAAGCAGCGCAGTCGTTATCAGCAGGACCTCGATGCCGCGCGCGCGTTGGTTTCGGCCGGTGACGCGCCCATGGCCTCGGATCTGCCGCTCGCGGATCTCGCGGGCTGGACGGCGGTGTCGCGGGCAGTCTTGAACCTGCACGAAACCATCACGCGCAACTAAGACCCGCACGTTCACTCGTTTTCCCTCTTTCTTGAATTCCCCGACCCTGTCCGCAGCCATGAATCCACTCGAAGCTCATCTGCAAACCCTCACGCGTCGTTCCTTTCTTGGGCGCAGCGCCGCCGGACTAGGCTCGCTCGCGCTGAGCTCGTTGCTCAACCCGCAGCTTTTTGGCGCGGCGCCGACGAGCGACCGCTGGACGGGGTTGATCAACCCGCTGCATCATGCGGCGAAGATCAAACGCGTCATCTACCTTTATCAGGCGGGCGGGCCGTCACATTTGGAGACGTTTGATTATAAGCCAAAGCTGGCGGCGATGCATGGCCAGGGCATGCCGGAGTCGTTTACCAAAGGGCAGCAGATCGCGCAGCTCCAAGGGAAGGAGCTCAAGTGTTACGGGCCGCAATTCGAGTTTCAGCGGTTTGGTAAATCCGGCCAGGAAATCTGCGGACTCTTTCCGCACATTGGCAGCGTGGCGGATGATATCTGTATCATTCGCTCGATGTATACCGAGCAGATCAATCATGATCCGGCGCACACGTTCATGAATACCGGCTCGATTATCGCGGGCCGGCCAAGCATGGGATCGTGGTTGCTGTATGGTTTGGGTAATGAGACGGAAGAACTGCCTGGATTCATTGTAATGATGTCCGAAGGCAAAGGCGGACAGATGCAGCCGATCGCGGCGCGGCAGTGGCACAGCGGGTTTTTGCCGAGCCGTTTCCAAGGGGTGAAGTTTCAGTCGAAAGGCGACCCGGTCCACTATATGAAAAATCCGGCCGGCGTTTCCCGTCAGGATCAGGGCGAAATTGTGGATGTGGTGAACAACCTGAATCGCCGGCAGCACGATGCAGTCCACGATCCGGAGATCCTGACGCGCATCAATCAGTACGAGATGGCGTTTCGGATGCAGACCAGTGTGCCGGATCTGATGAACCTCGCGAACGAGCCCGCGCATATGCTCGAGAGTTACGGGGCGCAGCCGGGGGATGGGAGCTTCGCGTCGAACTGCCTGCTCGCGCGCCGGCTGGCGGAGCGCGGCGTGCGCTTTATTCAGTTGTACCATCGCGACTGGGACCATCATGACGACGTCTCGCACGTGAAATACAAGGCGGAGGAAGTGGATCGGCCGACCGCGGCGCTGATTCGTGATCTGAAGGACCGCGGGATGTGGGATGAAACTCTGATTATCTGGGGCGGCGAATTTGGGCGTACGCCGATGGCGCAGGGAAAAGGGCGCGATCATCACATCAAAGGGTTCTCCATTATGCTGGCGGGCGGAGCGATCAAGGGTGGAGTGACGTATGGGGCCACCGACGAATTGGGCTACGCGGCGGTGGATAATCCCACCAGTGTGCATGATCTTCACGCGACGATGCTGCATCTTTTCGGCGTGGATCACACGCGGCTCACGTATCGGTACCAAGGCCGGCAATTCCGCCTGACGGACGTTCACGGCCACGTGTTGAACCCGATCCTGACCTGAGGGCGCGACCGCGGAACCGCCGTCAAGTTGACGCGCGGCCGCGAACGTCCAGAAGGTTGGCGAGGAGGGTTGCCACGGCCAAAGTTCGCCCATCCCGGGTTGAACGGCGCAGCTGGGCGGTTGATTTCGACTTCGGCGCGAAGCTCGGAAAGTACGAGTAATGAGCGGTGGTTCAGTCTTGAGCCTGACGCGCGGTGATCTTTTCTCCGGTCTGTTACTCAACCCTCTCCGATACAAAATTATGAGATTCGGCATTAACTCCTTCCTCTTCACATCCCCGTTCACGACCGACAGCACCCGGTTGTTCCGCAAGTTCAAGACTTGGGGCTTTGATACAGTGGAGATTCCGATCGAGGATCCATCCCACATCGATCCGGCGAAGGTGAAGGCCGCCGCGGATGCAGCCGGGATTGCGATCGGCAGTGTGTGCGCGTGCATGGGGCCCGGACGGGATTTCCGTGGTTCACCCGAAGAGCAGAAGACGGCGATGGATTACTGCGTCGCGATCATTGATCAGGCGGTGGAGCTCGGGTGCCCGCGCGTGATCGGTCCCGTGTATTCGGTGGTGGGCAAGGCGGACGCCGTCGAGCCCGAGCAACAGAAGGTCGAATGGTCGCTGGTGGTCGCGAATCTCAAGAAGCTGGCCAAGCATGCCGAGGCCAAGGGGATTATGATCTGCATCGAGCCACTCAATCGTTTTGAAACCGATTTTCTTAACACCTGTGACCAAGGCTTGAAGCTGGTGAAAGCGATCGGTTCGAAGGCGGTGTCATTGCACCTCGACACCTTCCACATGAATATCGAGGAGAAGGACTCGGCGACGGCGATTCGGAAAGCCGGTAAATTGTTGGGTCACTTTCATGCCTGCGGCAGTGATCGCGGTACGCCCGGCAGTGATCATATCGATTGGAAGCCAATCAAGAAGGCGCTTAAGGAAATCGGCTACCAGGGCGACGTCGTGATCGAATCGTTCACGACCGATGTGAAGGTGATCGCGCGGGCCGCCGCCATCTGGCGCAAGATCGAACCGAAGCGCGACGACATCGCCGTGAAGGGCCTCGCCTTCCTGCGCAAGACGCTGCGCTGAGAGGCGGAAAGGCGGGAAAGCGGGAAAGTGGGAGAGTGGAAAAGCGGAAAGGCTCAAAGCACAAGCCACGGAATCCGAAGCGCGGATCGACGGGTCCGGAGTAGAATCGACTTCAGTCGCTTCTACTCCGGAGTTTGGACCCACGTCGCTTCCGCTCGCTTACCTCACTTGTTGCGGAACAGGTCGCTCTGCACGATCGAATGGATGATGCT
>CAYVDZ010000241.1:0-7483 GCA_964450575.1 uncultured Opitutus sp. | reverse complement strand
CTCCCGAGAGTGTCACTTATTAAGTGACACTTTCATCCCGGCGTGTTCATCGGACGCGAGCTGGAGGCACGCGAGATCGCCGGCCGCGTTGCGAACATAGATGCGTCCGTTCGCGAGCACGGGGACCGTCCAGCACTTGCCCTCGAGCACCTGCTGTTGCAGGCGCGGCCGAAAGCCGTCGGGCGAGGCGTCGAACAGCGTCAACTGCCCGGAGTCAAAGAGGATCACGGTGTTCCCGGCCGCCATCAGCGCGCCACTACGGAATCCCTCCGCCGTCCAAACGATCTCGCCCGTATCGAACTTCGTGCAGATCAAGTCGGTGGGGCGATGGGTTGTGCCGGTAATCGAGTAAACGTGATCGTCGATCAGCACGCCGGCATTAAAATACCATTTCATGTCGCGCTGTTCCCAAGCCACGTTCGGTGCACCGTCCGGGCCGAGTTCGATGAGTTTCGAACCCGATGACGAGGAGATCAAAACCCGGTTTCCGCGCACGATTGGGTCCGCGGCATTGACGTCGCGACTGGCCCGCGCCGGAAGCTCCCAGATTTGTCGTCCCGTAACCGCCTCAAAACCGAAGAGTGCGCGCGCCGAGAAAAGCAGGTGCGTCGCCGCCGTCGGATCATCCGGGAAAGGCACCACCGTCGCGTAACCCGAGGTTTCGGTTCCGCCGAGCCATCGCGTTTCCCCGGTTTCCGTCGAGAGCGCGAGACCACCCCGCCCAACATTCAACACCACCTGATCACCCAACACAAATGGCGAACTCGCGAAGCTCCACTCCGGCAAAGCGACCCCATGATCGGCCACGAGGTCGCGACGCCAGATGACATTGCCGGTCGCCAGATCGAGACGAAAAACGTGCCCCTTCTTGCTCAGGGTGTAGACGGAATTTTCGTGGATCGTCGGCGTCGCCAACGGACCTCCCTCGTAATAGAGGGGATCGAGGGGACATGCATAGCTGTGTTGCCAGAGTACCGCGCCTGTATCCGCATCGAGGCAATAAACGGTATCGATATCGGCGCGGTTGCCCATCGTGAGGACTCGCCCGTCCTTGACCGAGACCGTGGAAAAACCAATGCCCACATTCGTCTGCCAAAGGACGGGAAGCGCGGACGGAAGCTGAGCGGGAATGCGCTCGGTCGAGATTCCATCGTAGGTCGGCCCCCGCCAATGCGGCCAATCGCCAGCGTACAGCCGGGTAGCGCTGAACAACAGACCGGCGACGAGAGAAATGAGAAGAGTGCGGGTGCGGGCGGAGAGCATCGCAGAAAGGAGTTTAACACAGTTACAGTTACAGATTCGATTTCCTCAAATCAGGGCGGAGGTAAAGTGGGCGGCGGGCCCGATCCGACTGAATTGAATACGCCCGCAGACCAGAACGGCAAGCGGGACCGGCGTTTCCACCCTCGATCCCCTCCAGCGATAGCCTGCAGGGCGCCGGCCCGTTGCTCGCAGCGCTCTCATCCCGCTTTCATCCGTGCTTGCCGGCAACGCCGGATCGTCAACGCTACCGTGACCCCATGCGCTCTATTCTTACACTCGCCGTTTTTGCACTGCTCGCCCCGCTGGCTTCGGCCGCGGACCGTTTGCCAAACATTGTCCTCATTTTCACCGACGACCAAGGCTACGCCGATGTCGGCGTGTATGGAGCAAAAGGATACGAGACGCCCCACCTCGACGCCATGGCCCGCGCCGGCACGCGCTTCACTAATTTTCACGTGGCCCAGGCCGTCTGTTCCGCCTCCCGCACCGCCCTTTTGACCGGCTGTTATCCCAACCGCATCGGTATCAGTGGCGCCCTCGGACCCAACTCCAATCACGGGCTCAACGACGCGGAAACGACGATTGCCGAAATGTTGAAGCAGCGCGGCTACGCCACCGGCATGGCAGGGAAGTGGCATCTCGGGCACCGCGAACCGTTTCTTCCGAACCGCCACGGCTTCGACGAATCCTTCGGCCTCCCCTACTCAAATGACATGTGGCCTTATCATCCGGAGGCAAAAGCCGGCACCTACCCCAAACTCCCTCTCTACGAAGATGGTCGCATCATTGACCCCGAGATCACGCCAGACAAACAACGCGACCTCACCACGCGTTATACAGAGCGCGCTGTATCTTTTATCGAGCGCAACCGCGAGAAGCCTTTCTTCTTCTATCTCGCCCACTCCATGCCGCACGTGCCGTTGTTCGTGAGCGACAAGTTCAAGGGAAAATCAAAAAAGGGCCTCTACGGGGACGTCATCATGGAGATCGATTGGTCCGTCGGCGAAGTGCTGGGCGCGTTGAAAAAACATAATCTGGAGCGCGACACGCTCGTCATCTTCACCAGCGACAACGGTCCCTGGCTCAGCTACGGCGAACACGCCGGAAGTGCCGTTCCGTTCCGGGAAGGCAAGGGAACCGCCTGGGAAGGCGGCACGCGCGTGCCCTGCATCATGCAGTGGCCGGGGACGATTCCGGCAAACGCGGTTCGGGATAAACGCTTCATGACGATCGACGTGTTGCCCACCCTCGCCGGCCGGGTCGGCGCACCCCTGCCCAACCGGCCGATCGATGGACGCGACATCTGGCCGCTCATCGTCGGTCAGCCGGGTGCGACGAATCCACATGAAGGATACGGCATGTGGTACGCCCAAAACGAACTTCAGGCGGTCGTAACCGGCGACGGACGTTGGAAGCTCGTGCTCCCGCATCGTTACCGCACCCTCGCGGGACGACCCGGCGGGAAGGATGGTATCCCGGTAAAGTACGAGCAGGTGACGCTGGAGCGCGCGGCCCTTTATGATTTGCGCTCGGACCCCGCCGAGACGACCGACGTGTCGGCCGCCAACCCGAACGAAGTGAAACGCCTCCTCGCTTTCGCGGAGAAGTGTCGGGCTGACCTGGGCGACTCCTTGACCGGGCGCAAGGGCAGCGGCGCCCGCGAACCGGGCCGGATCGCCGCGAAGGCGCCATGAGGCCACGCGGAGACGGAGCCGCGCCACGCGCCCCGCGTTCGACCTACTCGGCTTTACCGAGAGCCCGCGCGAGAAACCCATAGGCCCGCTCGCGCATCTCGGTCGGGAAGTCGTGCGCACAGTCGGGATGCTCGACCGCGAGCCGTTCGGACACGCCATGCAATTGATATACGGGCCGCGCGGCCGCGATCACGCGGTCGACACTCTTCCACTTGAAATTGCTGTCGCCGATCGGCGCGATGGCGAGAAAGGCCCGCGGCGCGAGCGCGCCGACGAGTTCATGAAAGTCGAAGGGAATTTCCTCAAGCCGGCCCGCAAACTTCGCGAGGGCCGGCATATAGCGGTCCTGCGTCCAACCCATCCCCGCGTTCCAGACCTGCGGCTTCTCGCTATAGTAATCCAGGTACGAATCAAAACCACAGCTGGAAACGATCGCTGTGATCCGCTCGTCGAACACTGCTGTATAAATCGAGTTGTGTCCGCCCAGGGAATGCCCGATCGCCCCAAAGCCGCCGCTCGCCACGCCCTCCGTTGCGGCCAGAACATCGAGCGCCCGCATGTTGTCCCAGATCGCCTTCATCGTGCCGCTGGCATAACCGAGCCCAACCAAATCCGGCTTGTACTCGGCGAGGTGCGGATATGGCGGAGCGATCACCACGAATCCGCGTTGCGCCAGTTCTTCTCCGTAATTGCGACCCTTGAGTCCTCCGGGCGAACCGAGGCCGACCACGCTGCGATTGCCGTCAATGTTGTTTGTCGGCATCAACGCGAGAATTCCGGGCGCACGACTGCGGTTGCCCAAGACCGCCTTGGGAATCAGGAGAAACGCCGGCACCCGCGAGCCCGGCTCGGCCATGTAACTGATCTGCCGCCGCACATACGTCCCGCAGTCTGTTTCCGATTCAATCCGGACCTCCAGCGGTACGCGTTTCGCGGCGCCGGGCAAGGGCCCCATGATCGATTGCATGCCGGCAAGAATTTCGACGCGACGTTTAGCCCAGTCAGCGGTCGTTCGCACCGGAGCCACCTGCCCCGCCTCAGACCGATACGTTAAAAGGTTTTCTCGATCAAGGCGCTCCGCGAACGCCGGAACGGAAAGCGATAGCACCCACGCACCCACCACGATTCGCACGCGAAAGATCAGAGAGATCATGGTGGAACCGTATCGTTACCGCACCGCCCTCAAGGCAAGCTTAAACCCGATCGCGGCCCGCTCCGCCCGCGCTACTCCTACTCCGCTCCGCCCACGAATGGAGCGGCACGGAGGTACAAAGCTACGGCCACTGTCGCTTTATATCCGACTGCGACACGACCGCCTTACTTGATCAACATCAGCTCTTCCGGACTCCACGCATCCGTATGACCGGCTGTCGCCGCCCGAATCGCCGCCACCTGCTCCGGGTCGACAGGCGATGCCGCGTGTCCCCACTCGCGTCGCAGATAGGTGAGAATCGACGAAACCTGCTGATCGTCCAAAGCGCCAAACGCCGGCATGTCTCCCGTGTGCATCCGCCCCAGCACCCGAATCGGACCACGCACGCCCTGGAGCACAATGCGAACCATGCGTCCCTCGGGACCGAACACCCATTCGGAATCGAGCAGCGGCGGCGCCAGTCCATCCAGGCCGCGGCCATCCGCTTGGTGACAGGCCGCACACACTGCGGCAAACAAGGTCCGGCCCGTTTCAAAACGCGCCTGTTGCGCCGAGGTCAGCGGTTTCAATTCAGCCAGCGCCGCCGCGCCCGCCTTGCCGGGCCAGACGATAAACTCGTCCAACCGCGCCAGCCGCGCTTTGGTCGTCGGATTTTTCTCCAACGCGCTCCAGCCCGCGGGCTCCTGCGAAAAATGAAACGGCCGCCGCGACGAACCCGCCGTCGGCACCATGCCGTCTACCAGGGCCACCGCTCGCTTCACGCCACCGGAACTGACGTCCGTGCCCGCCCGCGCCAGCACTCGCTCGATCGCGGGTTGTTGGCGTGCACCATGAACCGCGCGCGCGAGCCCGGTGAATAGCTTGTTGGCTTCGACGTCATCCGGCGACCAGGTGGACTGGGCGATGAGCCGCTCCAGCAAAACCAGCTCGCGGCCGGCGAGTCCACTCAGGAGCGCGTCCCGCAAAAAGGTATTCTGCGGATGCGTGCGAACGATCTCTGCCAACGCGAGGTCCGTATCCGGTTTCTTGATATTTCCCAGCGTGAGCACCGCCTGCAGCTGCACCTCGGGCGAGCCGCTTTTCGCGAGCGCCAGGATCCGGCTGGAAAGCTCCGCTCCACCCCCGGCCTCGAGGAAGGGTTCACTCAACCGGATCGCCGCCGTCCGCACTTCGTCCGCCGGGTGTCCCAGCGCAATGGATACGGTCTCGCGATCCAGCGCCGCCATCCCGTCAAGCGTCCACAACGCGTGCATCCGGCCCGGCGCATTTGCGCCGGAGCGAGCCACGGCGCGGATCGCCGGGATCACCGCCGAATCGCGCCGCTCGACCAGGATCCGCTGCGCCGTCTCGCGCCACCAGCCGTTGGGATGTGACAAGCGCTCGACCCATTGGGCCGTCGTCAAGGGCGCGAGCTGCGTCGCGCGGGGCACAGGCTTGTCGGACGGCACCAACCGGTAGATGCGCCCAAGGTTCTGCGGATCGACGAGTCCGCGATCCTCGCTCTGTTTTCGCAAGTAACTCGTGAGCGAGATCCGGTGCTGCAAGACACCCCGGTAAAGGTCGACGACATACAATGCGCCATCCGGCCCCGTGGCGAAACTGACAGGACGAAAACGTTCATCGGTCGAGGCGATGAACTCCTGCTGGTCATACGCATTGCGTCCGCGAACGGTCCCTTTGTCATTGGAAAGAATACTGCGCCGCACGAAATGAGCCGCCGGCTCGGCGACAAATAGGTTGCCATAAAACTCGGGGATCAGATCGCCGCGATAAATCCAAAAACCGCAGGCGGCGGTGAACTCTTTCAGGCGGCCCTCGCGCAACATCTCGGGACGATAACCGCGATTGATGCCTGGGGTGACGCGGGCGGGCCACACGAGTTGGTTGTCGGCGCCGTTGACGTTCGTGCCGGCGAGCTGAGGGATGTGCGGGTTGCGCCGCAGGTAGTCCGAAAAGATGACGTCGACGCGCAAATGGTCGCTGTTCGAACCATGATACAGCCGGCCGAAGTCGTCCTGGCTCAAACCCCATTGGCCGCGAAACGAAGTGCTGCCCGTTTCCCAAGTGCCGTTAACATACCGAAATTTCCGGGTGTAGGCTGCGCTATAAATCCAGTTGTCGAACGCCGAAAGAAGATGATTCGGGGCGCGCTCGGGATTGGCGAGATGTGGGCGCTTGGGATCGACGCGCACGCCGTAATCCGTCGCGACCACCTCCTTGGTATCCAGTTTTCCATCACCGGTGGTGTCGCGATAGAACGCCAGTTCCGGGGGCGCGCCAATGAGCACGCCATCTCCCACGAGGGCGATGGCGCGGGGCAGGACGAGGCCGTCGAGCACCACCGTCGACTTGTCGTAGCGGCCATCGCCGTCGCGATCGGCCAGTACCACCACGCGCCCGACCGGCGCATCTTCGCCGTTGCCATCGAGGTCGGGCATATAGCCGCGCATCTCGACCACCCACATCCGGCCGTCCGGTCCAAACGTGATCGCCACCGGTTCCTGCACGAGCGGTTCCGCGGCGACGAGTTCCAGCTTGTAACCGGGCGGGAGGGTGAAGCTCTTTAACGCCTCGTCGGGCTTCAGTGCCGGGGCCGGCGGAATCAGTTCGGCCGGCACGAGGGACTTTTGCACATCGTTGGGCCGATCTTGCCCATCGCCGATCTGCGCCATCGCGGGAACCGTAAAAGCCAGAGTGAGAGGGAGGACGCGCCGCCAGGAACGGGGGAGTGGAATCATGGAAAAGGTTCTCAATGCACGGCATTGAACGAAAGGAAGAGAAGGGAGACAAAGTCTCACCCGGAACTTACCCGTGGTTCTCTTACGTGTCCTCTAAAAACAGGTTGAAAGTGTGGAATTGGAAAGATGAGAAGCAAATGGGTCGCGGAGGCAAACGCCGCAACTCATACGTTCAGAAACGGGACCGAATTTGGCGACCAAAACGGCCTTGACTCGATCCCCCGTCAAGTAACTTTTCGGTTACGTACTTGCAGTGCGGCTTCAAGGCCGAGCCCCTTCCCTCCCATGAAAAAAGCGCCTCTCTCCCGCCGGACGTTTCTCGGCGGCGCCGCCACCGCGGGCGCCGCTCTCACCCTCGGCGTTTCCCGCCCGTCCGCCGCCCAAAAGGCCACCGCCACGCGCACCGCAGCCAGCGCCAGTGCGAGCGCGGGCGCCCCCGAGTGGCCGATTTGGGACGGGCGCGACGAGGAAGCATTACTCAAGGTGCTGCGCTCGGGGAAATGGGGCCGCACCGCCGCGGGAAACGGACGCGTGATGGAATTCGAAGCGGCGTTTGCACAGCGCATGCGCGCCCGCTATTGCGTCGCCACCTCCTCCGGCACTAGCGCGCTCCATCTGGCCTTGCTGGCGCATGG